>NZ_JBHZCI010000002.1:0-164943 GCF_042755185.1 Streptomyces sp. NPDC059166
ACCATGCGGGAGAAGACGTCGATGACGAAGGCCGCGTAGACCCAGCCGGAGAACGTTCTGATGTAGGTGATGTCAGCAACCCACAGCTGGTTGGGAGTAGTTGCGGTGAACTGGCGCTCGACCAGGTCGGCCGGACGGTCGGTCTCAGGGGCGGGACGGGTGGTGCGCGGGCTCTTGGCCCGGATCACGCCGCGAAGTCCGGCCGCTCTCATCAGGCGTTCGACGGTGCAGCGGGCCACCTCGACGCCTTCGCGGACCAGTGCGGCATGGACCTTGCGAGCCCCGTAGACGCCGTAGTTGTCGGCGTGGATGCGTCGTATCTCCTCGGTGAGCTGCTCGTCGCGCAGACTGCGGGCCGACGGCGGGCGGGAGTGGGCGGCGTAGTAGGTGCTCGACGCGATCGGCGCGTCCGTCTCGGCGAGGACGTCGCAGATCGGCTGGACGCCGAACGTCTCCTTGTACTGGTCGATGTAGGCGACCTTCATCGCAGTGGACGGTCCAGCTCCGCGGCGAAGAAAGCCGAGGCGGACTTCAATATCGCGTTCGCCCGCCGCAGTTCCTTCACCTCCCGCTCCAGCTCCGCGATCCGCGCGGCCTCCGGGTTGGTCGTGCTGGGCACGACACCCGAGTCAATCTCGGCCCGCTTGACCCAGCCGCGCAGGGCCTCGGGGTGCACGTTGAGCTGGTCGGCGATCCGCTTGATCGCTCCGGCCCTGCCGGCGGGGTCCTTACGAGCCTCGATCGCCAGCCGCGTCGCACGCTCACGCAACTCGTCGGGGTACTTACGGGGAGCAGCCATAATCGGCATCCTTCCGGGTCTTCGATGTCTCCATCAAACCCGGTGCGATTCACGCTCTCGTCTGGCTCCGCCGTGGATATCCGGTCCTGCCCGTGGTTCCCCGCTCGATCGGGCACGGGAGGGGCACGCAACATGACGCTGGGCCGGAGTGAGGCCTACAGCTTGTCGTCGCGTTCCAGGATCAGGCTGATCGAGCCGTCTTCGAGATTGATGCCGCTCTCAAGGTGCTCGTGGTAGCCGTCCCTGAGTTCGGGATCAGCGAGAGCCATGAGCCGCTCAGCCAGGTCCCGCAACCCTGCGGCATTGGCCGCAACGGTGATTTCGGTCGCTGAGCCGTACACCTTGATCCGGGGTTCATCCATGCGGCCACGCTATAGCGGGTCTTCACCACCACCCCCAACCCACCACTCACCCCAGCTCCCATCCCGTCCGCCTTCGACCCACACACCGTGGAGCGGGCGTGGTTCAGGGCGTCAAGGTGGAGCGCGCCACTGTACGAACGACCTTGACGCCCTGGGCCGCGACTGCTCGGCTTTGCCTGGGTCGAAGGTGGTCGGGATGGGAGCCCACGACGCCCGCCACGAATCTGCCGGCACTCGCGAACGGCGCCCCATCCATCCCGGAGTCTGAGCGCCCCCGCCGGAGGCATGTCTTGAAGCCGCGGGCTTGGTTCCCGACTCATGCCCTCGGGCCTACACAGCGGGCGCGCGGCGGCGGCGGCAGCGCCGAGCGGGCCGAAGGCAGGAGCGCGGGCGCAGCCAGAGCCGGAAAGCGCGCCCGGCGGAGCGGAGCGCAGCCGGGTGCCTTGATGAGGTAGAGAAACCTGTAACAGCTCTCGGCGGCGATCAAACAGAGGGCGAATCGGTGGCCAGGAGGCGGCTGGTGAAACCGGCTTGGCGGAGTCGCTGATACGCCTCGGCTACGTCGGCAGGTACGGGCTGACGGATCATGAATCCCTGATCCGGATAGATCATCAGACGCTGTAGTGCGCCCGTAAGCATGTCGATCACCAGGCGTGCGTCACCGATGGAGTCGACGTACTCGTCCAGAGTCATCGGTGTCGAAGCGCTGACGATCTCGACCTCGGGCCACAGCTTGCGGGCAGTGGCGTATGCCCGCCGTTCCTCGTAAGGCTTGCTGATCAGCAGGACAGAAGCCACTTCGACGCCCCCCTCCTCCAGCAGTTCTCGCGAGAAGCGGATGTTCTCACCCGTGTTGCGCGCCCTCGGCTCCACGAGGATGGCTGAGCTGGGCACGCCCAGTTCGAGTGCCCGCTCTCGGTAATGGACTGCTTCGCCGCGGGGCATCCGCTCTTGGGTCGTGGGGCTCGTGGCTCCGGTGAAGAGCAGTAGCGGCACCAATCCCCGCTGATACAGGTCGGCCGACGTCTCCGCTACTCCCAGGTCATGGCTGCCGAGCCCGATGGCAGCGGAGCAGGGTTGCAGAGCGTGGCCCATTTGGTGGTAGTCCCAGATGCGCCGAGCGTCGGCCCAGTCCTGTGCAGAGATCACTGTCAGCCTTCCTTGTCACTCGCGGAATCAGGTACCTGGAAGTCGTATTCCCAGGCGAAACGTGATGCCGCGTGCACCCCGATGGCGAACTCCACCACCGTGCCGTCAGCTGTGAACGTCGTCCGGTGTAGTTCAACAACTGGCTCTCCGGGAGGCAGCTGGAGAAGCCTCGACTCGTCCGGGGTGGCGGCCCGAGCGAAGATCCGCTCTCTCATGTGGTCGATCTCGTAACCGGCGTCGTACAGCACGCGGAATCCTCCGCCCCGGCCGGCAGGCCCGGGAGTTGGGTCAACGATGCGGGTTCCCTCGACGTGTTCGGGCCGGTAGTAGCTCGTCAAAGTGTGGGTGGGCTGCTCGCCTTCCTTCACAAGCCGCGCTCGCGCGTACACCTCAGCTCCCTCGGGGAGGCCGTGAGCTGCCGATACGGCGGGGGGAGCCTCCACACGGCTGACAGTCTGAGTCTGTTCGTTCCGGCGGTAGGCGCGTCCACTTGCCACCCGATCCGCGATGAACGCCACTTCGTCGCCATCGCGCCACTTGGCCTTGTCGTATCGAGCGATGCCGAGTCGCTTGAGGGGAACTTGCTGGCGCACGACTGTGCCGTGACCGCGGGATGAAGTGACCAGACCCTCTGCCTCGAGAGCCTTGTAAGCGGCATGGACGGTGGATTTTGAACCCTCGCCCGCCTCCACAAGCTCCCGGATGTGCGGAAGCTGCGCGCCCGGAGCGTAGTCACCGCCCCTGATCTGCTCGGCCAGCTTGTCTGCCAGCTCTCGCCACTTGGGCGCCATCCCGAACCCCTCTCGTCAGAACCAAGTCAAGCACAGTCCCAGGACTGTTGACAGTCTCGAGACTACGGTCCATCATCTTACTCAGCGGCCCGCAGTCCTAGGACAGCGGGCTTCCGGGGCCCTTCTTTGGGTTGCTCCACATCCATCCAGGGAGTATCAGATGCCGTCGTTCAAGATCGATGTTTCGTCCGCTGTCGTGTTCGTTGCGACGCCTCCGACTCCGAAGCTCGTGAGCAAGCAGACTGGTGAGATCGCGGTGGACCGTGAGACTGGCGCCCCGCTCGCGACGGTGGGTCTGCTGATCTCGGATGAGGGGGAGGGCAACCTCTACCAGGTGACGGTGCCGAGCACGGGGGTGCCGGAAAACCTGGTCCCGGGGACGCCGGTGACGGTGGTCGGGCTCAAGGCGCGGGACTGGGAGAACACGTTCAACGGTCAGACCCGGCACGGGATCAGCTTCCGCGCGGTGGCCATCACGGCGGGTGCCTGATCATGTCGGACCTGTCCACGGTGATCGAGGTGGCGGGGGCCTTATCGGCTGTCGGCGGTCTCGGCTATGCGAAGGTTCGCGCTCCTCGCGTGTTCTGGTCGCTGGTCGGTCTGCCGGTCGCCCGGGTCCGCTTCGCCGCCACGTACCGCTCGACGATGGATGTGTGTGGGCTGACGGTTCAGCCGTCCCGCCTGCGGGCGTTCATGGTCCGCAACGTGGCCCGCCGCCCCGATGTTCAGCCGGTCCCGCCGCGCGTTCGCCGGGTCCGCGGCTCGGCCACCGGCATGCGGGTCACCCTGCGTCTGCCTGCCGGCCTGGAACCCGCCGACGTCGCCGCGGCCTCCGAGCGTCTGCGGCACGCGTGGGGCGTCCACTCCGTGCACGTCGTCGAGATCAAGCCCGGCTTCGTCGAGCTCCGCATGACCGGCTATGACGTCCTGCGCCGGGTGAACATGCCGCGCCGCCTGCCCCGAAAGCTCACCGCCGGCCCGTTGGTCGTCCCGGTCGCGTTGCGGGAGGACGGAACCGCGTTCGTCCGCGACTACCAGAAGATCCCGCACAGCCTGACTCTGGGCGCGAACCAGTCGGGCAAGTCGATGTATCAGCGCAACCTGATCACCGGGCTCGCAAAGCTCCCGGTGGGCTTGGTCGGGATCGACTGCAAGCGCGGCGTCGAGCAACGCGGGTTCGCACCGCGCCTCTCCGCTCTCGCGGTCACCCCTGATGAGGCATCGGACCTCCTCGCGGTTCTGGTTCAGGAGATGGAAGACCGCTTCAACACCCTGAGCGCACACGGCGTCTCGGACCTGTGGGACCTGCCGGCCAAGGTACGGCCGGTTCCGCTCGTGGTGCTGGTGGACGAGGTGGCGGAACTCTTCCTCGTCGCCGCGAAGAAGGACGAGGAACGCCGCGACCGCATGGTCATGCACCTGGTGCGCCTCGCGCAGATGGCCCGTGCGGTCGGGATCTACCTGGAAATCTGCGGACAACGCTTCGGCTCCGAACTCGGCAAGGGCGCCACCATGCTCCGCGCTCAACTCACCGGCCGTGTCGTCCACCGCGTCAACGACAAGCAGACCGCCGACATGGGCCTCGGTGACATCGCCCCCGAAGCGGTCTTCGCCGCAACCACCATCCCGCCGGATCGTCCCGGTGTGGCCGTGGCCGGCGACTCCTCCGGCGGCTGGACCCGCATCCGCACCCCCGAACTGAGTGCGTCTGCCGCCGTGGCCCTGTGCCACGAATACGCACACCTCACCCCCGACGTCCCGGCCCTGGCCCCGTTCCGCCCGGTCGTCCGCACCAAGCCAGCCCCGGCCCCGCCACTGGCCACCCCGGTACCGGCCACCGAGTAACACCCGCACTTCCCCCGGTTGGCGTGACCATCTCGCGCCAGGTCCCTACCCCGCCCATGCCTGGAACCGAAGGGAACCCCTCCCATGGCCACACGGACCAGCAAGCCCAAGAAGCCCCCCGCGCCCTCGGCCGAGCCGGCCGCCTGCAAGCCGTGTGGTGGGACCGGCAATGTCCCCACCACGGTGCGGGTCGGTCGTAAGCGCCGCACGGTCGGCCAGCAGGACGGTCTCTGCCTCAACTGCTTCGGTTCCGGCACCGACCCGGGCGCCTGACCCCCTGCCCCGGGTGCTGGGCGGTGACCACCACATCCCGCCCCGCCTCCGGCCCAACCCCCGAAAGGAGGTGACCCCGTGTCCCGCAAACTCCGCCTCGACGCCGTGCTGATCCAAGCCGTCATTGCTGGTGCGCTGTCCTTCTCGCACCTGCACGACCTTGCCGAAGCGGCCGGACAGGACGGCTGGAAGGCCTGGGCCTACCCGATCAGCGTGGACCTGCTCCTGGTCGCCGCCTGGCGCCGCATGCGCACCCACGCCGACAACCGCGCCGCCTGGGTCTGGTTCGTCATCGCTCTGGCCGCCTCGCTCGGCGCGAACATCGCGACCGCCGGACTCCTCGACCTCGACGACGTCCCGGCCTGGCTCCGCATCCTCGTCGCCGGCTGGCCCGCCCTCGCCTTCCTCGGCGGCACCCTCCTCGCCCACGCACCCGAATCGACCCCGGACATCGCGGTCGAGCGGGCTCCCGAACCCGCCCCTGAACTCCCGCCATCACCCGACCCCGACCCTGCTCCGGTCGCTGTACCAGCGCCTGCGCCGCCCGTGGCTGTTCCGCCGGCCCTGCTCGATCACGCCCGGAAGGTCGCGGACACGCATCACGCCACGACCGGCGCCCGGATCGATTCGGCCACCCTTCGCGCCCGCCTCGGCGTCCCCGCCCCGCTCGCGGACGCCATCAACGCCCAACTCGCCTGATCAGAAGGAGGTTTCGTCATGCCGCGTCCGAACTGCTTCACCGACGTCATCCGGATCGGCCCCGTTCAGGTCGGCACGCACTACGACGGCCGGGGCCGCACCAAGCACACCGCCGCCTGCACCGCCCCCGGCTGCAACTTCTCCGCCGACTACCACGGCCGGCCCGCCGCCGAACTCGCCGCCCGCACCCACCGCTGCAACCCCTGACAGGAGGTCCGCCCGTGTTCACCCCCAAGTACCCGACCCCGGACACCGCACCCACCCCGGACGCGTCCCTCGTTCAGCCGCTCACCGGCCTCGTCCACCCGCCGGCCTGCACCTGCCACCACACCACGGCGCCGGCCCCCGTGCCCGCCCCGGCCTCGACCGGCCGGCCCTCGATCCAGCTCACCCCTGGAGCCTTGATCGTCGCTGCCGCGGGCGGGACCGGCATGGTCCTCGTCGTCGGCACGGTCCTGGTCTCCATGCTCCTCGCGACGGCCATCACCGCCGCGTCCGTCGCGATCTGCGCGGTGGTCCTGCGCTCGCTCCTTAACCACCACCAGGGGCGGTGAGCGTCGTGGAACTGCCTGTCATCGCCGCCGCGTTACCCGCCTTCGGCTGGGCCCTGCACGGCAGCCTGCTCGTCCGCCGCCTGGCCACCGCCCGACGCGATCCGCTCACCGGGCTCCACACCCGCGCCGGCTGGACGACCCGCGCCGAACGCATCGCCACCCGCTCACCGCGGGCCGTGGCCCTCCTCGTGGACCTCGACGACTTCAAGGCCATCAACGACACCCACGGCCACGCAGCCGGCGACGCAGTCATCACCGCCACCGCCGCCCGCCTCGCCACCTGGACTACCCGGCACGGCATCACCGCCCGCCTCGGGGGCGACGAATTCGCCGCCATCGTCACCGACCCGGCCCACACCCCCGGAATCGCGGCTCTGCACAAAGCACTGCACCGCCCGGTCATCTACCGCGGGCTGACCATCCCGGTCTCCGCTTCGGTCGGCTTCTGCCACCTGGCAGACCTGCCCGTACGCACCCTCACCGACGCACTGTCCGCCGCTGACGCCGCGATGTACGCGGTCAAAGGCCGCGGGCGACGCAACAACACCCCGCGCCCTTAACAGCCCCCGGGGCGGCCTCGGTCGCCAAACTTCCGCCGCCCCGGGCGCATCAACCCATTCCAGATCCAACGGACCCGAAAGGGAGCTCCATCATGCCCGAGAACACCCGCCCCCGGCCGATCTGCGCCCACTGCGACGGCTTCCCCCAGGTGACCATCACCACCGGCCAGACCACCCCCACCGGCCAACGCCAGACCATCACCGCCGCCTGCCCCGCCTGCCGCGGCACCGGCCGCACCCTGCCCACCTGCTCCCACACCCGAGTCGGGGTGTGATCCCCATGGCCCTCCTGGACTGGAGCGACAAGAAGCACTTCGACCCCTCGGGCGACAAGCCCTGCGTCCTGTGCGACAAGCCCACCCCTCTGCGCTCCGACCGCGGAAAGCCGGTCCACAAGGTGTGCGCCGAGAACTGGATCGACAACCACCCGCCCAAGGAGAACAACCGGTGACCACCGCTGCCGCGGCGGGCCTGGACCCGGCCACCCTCGCCGACGTGCTGAGGGTGGCCGGGTCCCCCGGCTTCGACCGCTGGAACGAACAGATCCGCCGCACCGGAGGATGCGCCCAACCCATCCACCTCACCGGCGCCACCAAAACCACCGACCGGACGACCGGCACCCTCCTGCACCACTACACAACCGACAACGAGCCCGGCGGACGGTTACGCATCGCCTGCGGCAACCGCCGCGCCTCCCGCTGCCCTGCCTGCGCCTGGACCTACGCCGGCGACACCTACCACCTCATCCGAGCCGGCCTCACCGGCGACCCCGACAAAGGCACCCCGACGACGATCCGCGACCATCCGCGGGTCTTCGCGACCCTGACGGCTCCCTCATTCGGCGCGGTCCACAACCGTCCCGGAAACCGGCCCTGCCGATGCGGCACCCACCACCCCGACAACGCCTCAGAACTCGGGACTCCGCTCGACCCCGACCGGTACGACTACGCCGGCGCGGTGCTGTGGAACAACCACGCCTCCGACCTCTGGCGCTACTTCACGATCTATCTCCGCCGCGAAATCGCCCGCCGGGCTGGCCTCACTCAGAAAGCCGCCCGGGAACAGTCCAAGGTGTCCTTCGGGAAGGTCGCCGAGTACCAAAAGCGCGGTGCCGTGCACTTCCACGCCGTGATCCGCTTCGACGGACCCGACGGCCCCGACTCACCCCCGCCGGCCTGGGCCACCCTCGACCTGCTCGAAGACGCCATCCGCGCGGCTGCGGCCCGGGTTGAGGTCGTCGTGCCCGCGAACGAGGAAGCCGGCTTCCCCACGCCCTGGGTGCTCCGCTGGGGCACGCAGCTCGACGTCCAGCCCATCGGCGCCTTCGGCAACGGTGAAGACCTCACCGAACAGGCCGTGGCCTCCTACGTCGCGAAGTACGCCACCAAAGCGGCCGAGACCACCGGCACCGTCGATCACCGCATCGGCAACAAGGAAGCCCTGAACCTCCTCAACGTGTCCGATCACCCGCGGCGGTTGATCGAAGCGTGCCTGGACCTTCACCACGCCTATCCGGACCGCAAGCTTCGCGACTGGGCTCACATGCTCGGCTTCCGCGGCCACTTCTCCACGAAGTCGCGCAGGTACTCCACCACCCTCGGAGCCCTCCGGCAGGTGCGCGCCGACTACCGCGCCGCGCAGCAATGCGAAGCCCTCGGCCTGCCCGACCCGAATGACCACCCCGAAGCGACCACGCTCACCCTCGCGCACTGGGCATACGCCGGCCACGGCCACACACCCGGCGAATCCTGGCTCGCCGCCAACATCCACCGCGACATCCAACACAACCGCGACACCGCCCGCGAACACCGCGCCGAACTGCAAGACCAACTCGCTCTGGAAGGGGCCGACGCATGACCACCGCCACCGCCGAACTCCTCACCGTGCCTGAGGTCATGGCTCGGCTCAAGCTCGGACGCTCCACGGTCTACGACCTGATCCGCTCGCGCCGACTGACCTCCATCACCATCGGCCGGTCCCGGCGTATCCCGGCCGACGCCGTACGGGACTTCATCGTCAACGAGATCGAGGAGGCCGCCTGATGCCTGCTCAGCGCAAGCGCAACCCCAACGGCGCCGGCACCATCACCAAGCGAAAGGACGGTCGCTACCAAGCCGCGGTCTACGTCCTCCAGCCGGACGGCACCCGCGCCCGCAAGTTCGCCTACGGCAAGACCTGGGCCGAATGCGATACCAAGCGCCGCGAACTGCTCGCCAAGGTGGACCAGGGGGTCCCCGTTCCCACGCGGTCGGCCAAGCTCGCCGAGTGGCTGCCGTACTGGCTGGAGAACATCATCAAGCCGCGCCGTAAGCGCACGACATATGCGAAGTACGAGACGCACATCCGCCTCTACCTCGTCCCCATGCTCGGCTCGAAGCGCCTCGAATCGCTGAGCGTCGCTGACGTCCGGCGCTTCCTCGTCCGCCTGGAGCAGCGGACCACCGCGGCGACCGCCAAGGAGTCCCACCGTGTCCTGCGCACAGCGCTCACGGCGGCCTGCCGGGAGGAACTCGTCATGCGGAACGTGGCGACCCTTGTGGAACCGCCCTCGGCGGAAGCGCGGGACCTCGCCCCCTGGTCACTCGACGAGACCTTGACCTTCCTCACCGCGGCCCGTAAGGACCCGCTCTACGCGGCCTTCGTGCTCGCTATCGCGCTCGGCTTCCGCCGCGGCGAAATCGTCGGCCTCCGGTGGGAAAACGTGGACCTCGACAAGCGAGAGATCCGGGTCCGCACTCAGCGACAGCGTGTCCGCGGCGAGGCGTACGAGGACGACCCCAAGGGGCGGCGCCGGAAACAGACACTCCCCCTGCCTGCCCTGTGCGTGGCCCCGCTCCGCTGGGAACGGCTGCGGCAAGCCGCTCTGCGTAAAGCTGCCGGTGATCAGTGGGAGGAGACCGGCTACGTCTTCACTACCCGCACCGGCCGGCCGATCGAGCCCCGCAACCTGTATCGCTCCTTCACCCGCGTCGCGGCAACGGCCGGGCTCCGAGTGATCCGGCTGCACGATGCCCGTCACGGCTGCGCGACCCTGCTGACCGCCGCCGGCGTCCCGCCCCGCGTCGTGATGGAGATCCTCGGACACAGTCAGATCGCGGTCACGATGAACATCTACGCCCACGTCGTCCAGGACACGCAGCGCGAGGCCGTGAGTCACCTGGACCGCATGCTGAAGCGGCCGCGTCCCGACCGTGGGTGACCGCGCCCGTTGATGTCAGAAGTAGATGTCGAAGGCCCCCAACCATGATCGGTTGGGGGCCTTTGCACTGGTGGGCGCGGACGGTTTCGAACCGCCGACATCTGCTTTGTAAGAGCAGCGCTCTACCCCTGAGCTACGCACCCGTGGATGAGGGAACAGGTTACATGGCCCACAGCCCTGGTCGGCAATCCGGTTCTCGGGCCGGCCGACGGTTCCGTCCGCGGTTCCGAGGCGGCCGGCTGCCCTCGGCCGTCGGCCGAGACGGTGCTGCGGGGGATATCCCCACCCCGGAAACGGTAGCCGTCCGGATCCTCCCGGGGGGCGCGGGTGAATACGGTGGTGCCACACCGGCAGCGCACTCAGGGGGACCCGACGCCATGACGACGACCACGATCCGTACACGACGCACCACCGCCCTGGCGGCGACGGCCGGGGCGGTCCTGCTGGGCGCCGCGCTCACCGGGTGCGGGAGCGCGAACGCCGAGGGCGCCCCCGCCGAGCACAAGTCGTTCGCCTTCGGCGGGAAGTCGCTGACGATCGACGCGGCGAACTCGGCCCTGGATCTGGTGTCCGCCGACGTGGAGCGGATCGAGGTGACGCGCCGCGTCGACGGGTGGGCGGTGCTCGGCAGTGGGCCCGACCCCGTGTGGAGGCTGGAGGGGAACACCCTGCTGCTCGAGGTGGAGTGCCGCGCGATGATCAGCAACTGCGAGGCCCGCCACGAGGTGAAGGTCCCCCGTGGGATCGCCCTCACCGTGAAGGGGGACAACGGGACCGTCTCCGCGGAAGGTTTCGCCACGCCGCTGAAGATCGGCGCCGACAACGGGGGCGTCCACGTACGGGACGTCTCCGGAGCCCTGGACCTGCACGCCGACAACGGCACGATCGACGCCGAGCGGATCTCGGCCACGTCCGTGGTCGCCCGTGCCGACAACGGGTCGATCGATCTCGGCTTCTCCGTGGTGCCCGATCTCGTGGACACCGTCAGTGACAACGGGAGAGTCCTCGTGGACCTGCCGGCCGGGAAGAACGTGTACGCGGTCTCCGCGCAGGCCGACAACGGTGACGTCTCGGTGGACGTGCCCCGTAGCGAGAGCAGCGGGCACGTGGTGAAGGCGCGTAGCGACAACGGGGAAGTCAGGGTCCGAGAAGCGAACTAACGGGCCCGTGCGTTCGTCCTTACTGGTGGGAGAATGACCGGGCAGGACGAATCGGCACGGGAGAGGGATGTGACGGCGACACACACGCGGCCGCAGGCGAAAGCGAGTGTTGGTTCCGCTGTCAGGGACGTCCTGGCGCTGATGCTGCTGCCTGTCCCCCTGGCGGTGTCGGCCCTGCCCGGCGCCTTCGCCGGTGGGGGGACGCGCCGGTGGTTCGGGGGCCGTGGTGAGGGTCAGCGGGCCGATGCCCAGGCCGCCAAGGATGCCGCGGCCGCCGCGTTCTACGAGCTGGACACCGCGCAGCGCGATCTGCGGATCTCGATCGAGACGATCACCGCCGTGGACAGTTCGCCGCGCGCCCGTAAGGCTGTCGAGGACTTCGAGGCTCTCGGGCGGCGGATCGACGAGGTCAGTCATCTCTACATCACCGCGGTGGACGCCCATGATCTGGACCGGGACGATCTGCAGCCCTCGGCGGCGGCCGAGGCGAGGACCCAGCTGACCCGTGCCAAGGACGACCTCGTACGGGTCAAGGGCGAGCTCGACCGGTTCGCCCGGGGCCTGGGGACGCTGCTCAGCAGCGCCGAGACGCAGCTCGCCCGGCTCGCTCCCGCCGTCGAGCGGGCGCGTCAGGCGTTGCTCGGCGCGAGCAACGCCCTGGACGCGGTGCGCGCCTCCGGGTTGCGGGCGGATGATCTGGCGGCACGGCTGGCCGCTCTCGCCCCTGAGCTGACGAAGCTCAATCAGGGTGCGGGACAGCATGGTGTGCCGGAGACGCTCCAGCGTGCCGATCAGGTGCTGCGTGACGCGGAGGCGGTGCGTTCGGAGGCCGAGCGGCTTCCGGAGCGGGCCGCGGAGATCGACCGCAGGCTGGTGTCGCTGCGCACCAGGGCGCAGGCGCTGACGACGCGCGCCGGACAGGTCGAGCCGGTGCTCAGCGAGCTGCGGCGGCGCTTCTCGGCTGCCTGCTGGCAGGATCTCCAGGTGGTGCCCGAGCAGGCCGCCGTCAACGTCCGGCAGGCGGAGGAGAAGCTGGCGGAGGCCGCTGAGGCGCGCTCCGAGCAGCGCTGGCCCGATGCGACGTCCCGGCTGAGCACGGTCCGGGCCCTGCTCAACGCGACCGATGAGGCGGTGTCCGCGGCCGGTGACCGGCTGCGGCAGCTCGACGCGGTGGCGAAGAACCCGCAGGCGGAGATCGACCGCACACGGTTCGCGGTCCGTGACGCGCAGCGTCTCGCCATGGCGGGGCGCAACACCCCGGATCCGCGCCACGCACGCCCCTTGGACGACGCGGTGACGCGGCTGGAACGCGCGATCGCCGGACTGGAAGGGCGCCACCCCGACTACTGGCACTTCCTCACGGAGACGGATGCCGTGCGGCAGACGGCCACGCGGGTGGTCTCCACCATCCGTGAGGAGCGGGGAGCCGGCACCTGAGCCCCCGCCCGGCTGTCATCCCGGGCCCCGCCCAGGTGTCATCCGGGTCCCGTCCCAGGTGTGATCCGAGACCTCGCCTGGTCGGCACCTGAGCCCGTCCGCCCGCGCGTCGCGCGGGGCGCCCCGTTCCGGCCTCACCCGCGAGCCCCCACACCCCACACGCCCCCACACCCCACTCGCCCCCCACCCACGGCCCCGAGCGCCCCAGACTCCGCACCCCGGAGCCCGGGGGTGCGGAGCCCCCGCCCCGGGGTCCGCCCCGGGTTGAGTTGTCCCCGGCCGCGACCGGGCCGATGCTGGTAGTACCCAGCGGCTGCCGCTGAGGCGTCCCTGGCCGTACGCGGCCGAAGGAGGCCGTCATGGCCACACATGTCCTGCATTCCCCGGGCCGGCACCGGAGGCCGGCCCCGGACGAGACCCCCCGACGCGGGCCCGGGCGTCGTGGGACCACCAAACTGGACGAGCACCTTCCCGTCGACCACCGGCTCAGCAAGGTCTACCGGGTAGGGGCGGGCCTGATGGGCCTGCTGCTCGTCGCCTTCGGGATCCTGGGGCTCATCGACCGTATCGGGATCTTCGACACCGGCGGTGACACGGTGGCGGGGCTGAACACCAACGGCGCCCTGAGCATCCTGTCCATCTGTGTCGGAGGGCTGCTCTTCGTGGGCATGGTCATCGGCGGCAACTTCGCCTCGACGCTGAACATGGTCCTCGGTATCGCCTTCATCCTCAGCGGGTTCGTGAACCTGGCCCTGCTGGACACCGGTCTGAACTTCCTCGCCTTCCACATGCAGAACGTGCTGTTCAGCTTCATCACCGGCCTGTTGCTGATGATGTTCGGGATGTACGGGCGGGTCAGCGGCGGACTCCCCCACGACAATCCGTACTGGCGTGCCCGTCATCCCGACGAGGTCGCGCTGGAGGAGCGCCGCGAACGTCCGCCGATGCCCGGGGTCACGCGGGGCGGGAGGCTCTAATCTGGGGCCATGCCCCGTTACGAGTACCGCTGCCGCCCCTGCGGCGAGACGTTCGAGCTCAGTCGCCCCATGGCCGAGTCCTCCGATCCCGCCTCCTGCCCCGCCGGGCACGAGGACACCGTGAAGCTGCTCTCCACCGTGGCGGTGGGCGGCTCGGCCTCGGCCGGGTCCTCCCCCGCCCCGGCACCCGCCGGCGGCGGGGGCGGCGGATGCTGTGGTGGCGGCTGCTGCGGCTGACCGGAGGGCCGGGGCCGCGTACGGCGACTCCGGGCCGGCCGGGGTGACGCGGCGGGCGGTGCGCGGAGTCAGCTCCTGCGGCGGGACAGTGTCAGCCCGTCCGCCACGGTGAGCAGCACACTCTCCATCCGGGGGTCGGCGGCCACATGGTCGTTGAACCCCCTGATGGCCGCCGTGGCGCCGGTGCCCAGTGGGTCGGTGACCGTCCCGTGGAAGAGGACGTTGTCGGTGACGACGAGTCCGCCCGGGCGCATCCGGGGGACCAGTTCCTCCCAGTACGGGATGTAGTTCTCCTTGTCCGCGTCCAGGTAGGCCAGGTCGATGTGGGGTTCGGCCGGCATCGCGCGCAGGGTGTCCAGCGCCGGTGCGATCCGCAGGTCGACGCGGTCGGCCACGCCGGCCTTCTCCCAAGCCGCGCGGCCGTACGCGGTCCACTCCTCGGAGATGTCGCAGGCGATCAGCACTCCGTCCGCCGGCAGTGCCTGGGCCATCGACAGCGCGGAGAAGCCGGTGAAGGTACCGACCTCGACGATGTGGCGCGCGCCGGTCAGCCGGACGAGGAAGGCGAGCAGCGGGCCCTGCTCCTCCGCGGACTGCATGCCCGCGTGACCGGGGAGTTCGGCGTAGGTGGTCTCCACGAGCCCTCGCTGCACCTCGTCCAGCGGCGGGTTGTGGGCCAGCGTGTAGGCGTACAGCTCATCGGTGATCCTGGTGGTGTTGCCCTTGGTCATGCGGGTCCTCCCGGGTGGCGACGGGGCGTCCAGCTTGCCGAAGATCGCGGGCGAGCGCTCAGCGACCCGCCCGACGGGGCTCGGCGGCGCGCAGGAAGCGGCGCAGGATCTCCTCCCCGGCGGCGGCGCCCCGTTCCCTGAGGGGCTCCGTCCCGGGTGCGCCCCATCCGCAGTCGGCCAGCTCCCCGTGGCCGGGCCGCCAGCCCTTGTCGGCGGCGAGCAGGAGGTCGGCGTCGAGCAGGGAGTCCCCGGCGGCGAGCGTCAGTGTGGCTCCCGAGCGGCGGGCCACCTCGCGCATCGCGGCGCTCTTGGTGAGCGGCTTGGGTACGGCGTAGATCTTCCGGCCCTGGAGGGAGACGGTCCAGCCGCGGGGGTCGGCCCACGCGGCCAGTTCCTTCACCCAGCCCTCCGGGAGGGCGCCCCGGTCGACGACGAGGTAGGCGAAGAGGTCCTCGGCGACCCGCTCCTTGAGCAGCCAGGCGGGGTGGCTCACGGCTGCGAGGTGCGCGCGCACCTCGGCGAGCGAGGCGCACTGGTCGGCGATCCTGCCGGTCACTTCCGCGTGCCATCCCGGGTCGGAGACGCCGTCGACGAGGAGGTGCCCGCCGTTCGCGCAGATGGCGTACCTGGGCGCCGGTCCCGGCAGGTGGATGCGGCCGTACTGCTCCCGGGTCCGTGTCGTGGTCGGGACGAAGACCGTGGTGCGGGCGAGTTCGTCGAGCAGCGCGGCTGCGGTCTCCGTCATGTAGCTCAGCGGTGCGCCGCCGTAGACCTCCACGCAGAGCAGGCGTGGAGCCTGTTCGTCCGGCATCGCCAACTGGAGTGACGCGGCCGAGTAGATGAGGGTCCGGTCGAGGTCGCTGGCCACCAGTGTGACGGGCTCTTCCGCGGCAGGGCCGGCATGGGTGTCCGGGGTGTCGCTCACTTCGCCGTCACCGCCGTGCCGTCCGCGCCGGTGGCACCGCGCGTGTACTTGGGGTGGATCAACCCGACGCAGGTGTAAGGGAGTTCGTCGACCTCCTCGACGGGTACGCCGCGCTGCTCGGCGAGCAGCCGTACGTGGTCGAGGTCGGTGCCGGCGCCTCGCTTGGCGAGGATCTTCCAGGGGACGCGGCGCAGCAGCACCCGGGTCGTCTCGCCGACACCGGGCTTGACCAGGTTCACGTCGTGGATGCCGTACTCCTCGCTGATGCGCTCCACGGCCGCCCAGCCCTCCCAGGTGGGCGCGCGGTCCGCGGCGAGCAGCTCCTTCACCTCGGCGTCCACGGCGCCCGCGACCTCGTCGAAGCGGGCGGCGACGGTGTCGAGGAAGAGACCTGAGACGTCGGCGCCGGCCAGCTCGCGGTAGAACTTCGCGCCGTGGAAGTCGTGCGGGCCGACCAGGTCGGCCCGCAGCACGGTACGGGAGATCAGGCCGGACACCGTGGAGTTGAGGCAGGCGGAGGGAATGAGGAAGTCCTCCCGTGTGCCGTAGGTGCGTACGCAGCCGCCGGGATCGGCCAGTACGGCGATCTCGGGGTTGAAGCCGTCGAACTCGCTCAGGGCGGCGGCGAGTTCGCGGGTGATGGCGCCCTTCCCGGTCCAGCCGTCGACGAACACGACGTCCGCCGGGTCGTGGTGGGCGGCGAGCCAGCGCAGGGCGTGGGCGTCGATGCCGCGGCCGCGGACGATGGAGACGGCGTAGTGGGGCAGGTCGATGCCGTGCTGGTGCTGCGCCCATCGGCGCATGAGTACGCCGACGGGGGTGCCGGCCCTGGCGAGGGAGACCAGGACCGGGCGGTGGAGGGTGTTCTCCCCGTCGGGGCCGGGGCGTGACCGCTCGGCGAGGACGGTCTCGGTGACGGTGCCCACGGCGCGGGCGATGCGGGCCGCGGAGTCCTCCAGGGCCGCCCTGAACAGTTCCTGGTACTGCGGGGTGGGCTGGTATTCGACGGGCAGCGACTCGGCGTAGTGCGCGCCGCCGCTCTGGATGGCTTCCTCACGCTCCTCGGTGGGCGCCTCCAGAGGCGTGTCCGAGAGGTCCTGGAGCAGCCAGCCGACGTCGTCGGCGGCGTAGGAGGAGAAGGCGGGGCCGCGGAGGGGTTCGGGCAGCATGGCTTCCTCTTCCTTGCTGTCGGAGCACGGCGCAGGGGCCGTGAGACCGGCCGGCTCGGGCACCGGCGCGGGGGCCGGCCGGCCTGTCCTCGGGGCGGCAGGCGGCGGGACGTAGGACGGGACGACCACGAGCAGGACCTGGCCGGTGTGCCGGGCGAGCTGGGCGAGCAACCCGTCGGGGGCGTGGAGTGCGGGGGTGTCGCCGGTGGAGTCGACGACGGCTACGACCGCGTCGAATCCGGCGCCGGCGACGTTGTAGGCGAAGCGGTCGCCCGGCCCGTCCGCGGGTGCGTCGTGCGCGGGGAAGACCAGGCGGCTGCGTATCGCGTAGCCGGGGTCGTCGACGGCGAGCACGGGCGAGCGGGTGGTGGTCGAGTAGCGGACCTCGGCGGTGGTGGCGTCCTCCAGCGCGGTGGCCAGCCGCAGCGGCGCGTACATCAGCTCCTCGAAGCCGAGTACGAGGACCTGGCGGACGTCGTCGGCCAGCACGCCGGCGACACGGGCGGCCATGGCCGGGAGGGCCGCTTCCAGCGCGGCGCGGTGGGCGGGGGTGAAGCCGTGGCGCCCGCCGTCGGGCACACCGGCGGGCCAGTCGAGAGGGACGCGGACAGGGGCAGGTGGGGTGCCGTCATCCGCGCCGCCGGGCGCGCCGTACCCGCCACCGCCCGCGACACCGGTGCCGGCGGCGTCGCGCGCGTCGTACTCGGCCACCAGGCTCAGGCCCTTCTCCAGCACGCCGTCCGGCAGCCGGACGGTGCCTCGGGCCCTCGCCACCAGGTCGACGCGGGCGCCGATCTCCCGCGCGAGGTCGGCCAGCCGCCCCTGGTCGGCCTCGGAGCGCATGTCGACGAGGGCGACGACCACGTAGTGGTTGCGGGGGTGTCGCGCGTGGAGCGCCCGGATGGTGTTGAGGACGGTGTTGCCGGTGGAGAACTCGTCGTCGACCAGGACCAGCGGTGCGTCGCCGTCACCGGCGTCCAGCAGGCCGGGGTCCTCGGGCAGCAGAAGGTGGGTGGTGGCGTGCGAGTGCGCCTCCTCGAAGCCGCCCGCCTGGGCGACCCCGGGGACGGGGCGGCGCGTCGAGTGGAGGTACGGGGCCACCCCGAGCCCGTCGGCGACGGCGTGACCGAGGCCCGTGGCCGTCTCCGCGTAGCCGAGGACCACCGCGCGGCGGGCGTCCGCCTCGCCCAGCAGGTTCCGTACCCGCTCGCCCAGCTCGAAGCCCACTCCGTGGACGACCGAGGGCCGCTGCGGCACGTGTTTGCCCAGGACGTTCGACACGAGCAGGTGGGCCCGCCTGGGATTCCGGCGCAGGGCGAGGCCCAGCAGCTCCCGGAGCTCGCCGTCCCCGGCCAGCTCGACCCCGAGCCGCTCGGCGACCCAGTTACCCGACCACTCCACGTCCACTGCCTCTTCTTCCCGTACGCGCCCGCGCTCCCGCGGGTGCTCGCGAGCCCGTATTCGCTCGTGTTCCGTTGTGCGCCCTGGTTCTCGTCCGTGCTCACCCATGCGCCGGCTCAGTCCGTCACGCCGGCGGCCAGGAGCTCCACGAAGCCGATGTCCTCGCGGGCGACCCCGAAGACCTCGGCCCGCCGCAGGGTGCGTTCGGCCCAGGCCCTGTGCGGTTTCACTTCGTTCATCTTGTTCGTGTAGGCGGAGCGCAGCACCCCGCCACCGCCCCGCTCCGGCCGCAGGATGTCCTGGGCGTCGCTGTACTCCTCATGGCTGACGACCGACAGGGCGTGCACCGGCAGGACGTGGGACGGGTGGATGCAGGTCTTGCCGAGCAGCCCGTTGGCCCGGTCGAGTTCGATCTCGCGCAGCAGGCCGTCGAGGTCGTGCTCGATGAGCGTGGTGCGCAGGTCCTCGGCCTGGCCGGCGAAGGGGCTGCGGCGCAGCTGGGGCTTGAACATCCTCTCCTGGAGGCGGAAGTACTCCCACACCGGTCCGGTGATGGTGAACCCGGTGCCGTCGGACCGTCCGAGCATGTTCACCACGTCGCCGATGACCGCGCCGACGATCTGGACGTCGTACGCGGTCATGTCCGGCGCCCGCCGCAGGCCGTAGGCGGAGCAGAAGTCGGTGACGCCGAGCCGCAGGGCGAGGATCCGGTCGCGGTACTTGTCGACGGTGCGGGCGATCCCCCGGAGGGTGTCGCTCCTGGTCTCCAGGTGCAGGAGCTCGGGGGATTCGAGGACGGGCATGGCGAACAGCCGGCGGCCCGCGACCGCCTCGGCGGCGGTCAGCGCCTCCAGGAAGAGCTCACCGCGCTCCTCCGTGAATTTCGGAAGTACGAAACCGGACAACAACCGGACGGAGCTTCCCAGCCGTCGCGTGAGGTCGGAGATCTGTTCCGGTTCACGGACCCTGACGAAGAGCAGCGGGATGTCGTCGGCCCGCTCCGCGAGGTCGGCGAACTGCCTGACCAGATTGGCCTCGGCTCCGACGACTTCGGCGTCGTCGATGGAATCCTCCAGGCAGAGCACCATGGAGACGACTCCCAGACCGGCCTGCTTGACGACGTCGTCCGCGAGCCTCGGCCGTGTCGCGGGGCTGTAGAGCGTGGCCCCCAGCGCCGCCGACAGCACGTCCGCCGGGGAGTCCGCGTCGAATTCGCAGGGCTCCCTGAAGAAGAGGCTCTCCCGGACAGCGGGCGGGATGTGCCCGAAATGACGCATGTGATTCCCCCGTACTGCCATAGAGACCGGACAAACGTATGGCCGGTAATAGTACGTTCGGACAGGTGTCGCCAGTTCCCTCGCCGTATGAACTTCGGGTGTCCCCGGTGTATCCGCCACCGCGCGCGGCGCGCCTGCGTGCTCCGCACTCGTGACACCTGGCCTACTGGTCCGCACCCCCGCGTTGTCCGGGCACCCCACCAGCAGGCAGGATGACCGCCATGACGCACGCGATGCTGAAGGGCTCGAACGTCCCTCTCGACGCCACGGCGGTACGGGCCGTGCTGCGCTGGACACCGGGCGCCGGTGTCCCGGACGTGGACGCCTCCGCCCTGCTGATCGGGCCCGACGGACGAGTGCGTTCCGACGAGGACTTCGTCTTCTACAACCAGCCCCGGCACCCGTCGGGCCTGGTGCGGCGGCTGCCGAAGCGGAGCGGGCCCGAGGGCCTCACGGACACCATCGAGGCGGACCTCTCCGCGCTCGACCGCTCCGTGGACCAGGTCGTGATCGCTGCGTCCTGCGACGAGTCCCCCTTCGAGCGGGTGACCGACCTGCGGATATCGCTGTACGACGCGGCTTCCGCGGAAGGCGAGCCGATCGCCGTGTTCGACGTCCGGGCGGAGACCGGCGAGGAGACCGCCATCATCTGCGGTGAGCTCTACCGTCGCGGCGACGGCTGGAAGTTCAGGGCGGTGGCGCAGGGGTACCCGACGGGGCTCGTCGGGCTGGCCACCGCGTTCGGGATCTCGGTGGACGAGGCCGAGGCGGCCTCCGAGCCGGGCCCCGCAGCGGTGACCGGACAGACCGGCGCGTCCGCGTCGGTTCCGGCCGCCGCGGCCGCTCCGGCGCCCGACTCCCAGGCCACGGTCCAGCACCAGCAGCCCTCCTACGGCTACCCGCAGCCCTCCGTGGCGCCCCAGCCCTCCTACGGCTACCCACAGCCCTCCTTGGCACCGCAGCCGGGGTACGGCTACCCGCAGCCCTCCTCGGCACCGCAGCAGCCCGCCTACGGCTACCCGCAGCCCGCCGCGCAGCCGGCGTACGGGTACCCGCAGCCCGCGGCGGCGGCCGCACACGCGGCGGACCCGAACTTCGTGCTGCCCCCTCAGGGACCTCAGTTCATCCGGTCGTGAGCCGGTGGCGCGGCCGCCTTTCGCGGTGCTCACTCAGGCCCGCGTCTTGTAGCCGCGTCCCCACTGCATCCCGAAGCCGTACATCCGGTCCAGTTCGGACTGGAAGCCGTAGACGAACTTCACCTCGCGGCGCACGATGAGCTCGCCCTTGACGTTCTCCACCGTGAAGACCGCGCAGGAGCGGGCCTGGGGCGCCCGTTCGTCCAGCTCGATCTCGATGCGCGGGCCGTTCCCCGGGTAGAGCGTCACCTTGGCGTGCGTACGGTCGAAGGCCGGGGTCTGGTCGTAGATGTAGACGAAGAAGAGCAGTCGCTTGAGCTCGTCGCGCTTGTCCAGGTTCACGTAGACGGTCTCGCCCGACGGCGCTCCGAAGCGGTCGTCCCCGCTGAGCCTGATGTAGGGCGGTGCGTTCAGGTCACCGATCAGGTTGCCGAGGGGCTGGACGACCCCCTTGGTCCCGTCCTGCAGTTCGTACATGCACCCCAGGTCCAGGTCGACGTTGACCATGCCCTGGGTGTGGGCCTGGACCACCTCGGGCTGGAAGAGCTTCAGAGGGCGCCGCAGCCGGCCGCTCTGCCGCGACCTGCCGCCGATGTCGGACGTACGCATCCGCCACGACAGGTTGACCCGCAGGTTGCCCGACAGGGCGCCCTGCTTGTTCAACGAGACCGTGGCGTTGCGCCTGGAGAGCACGATCGAGTTCGTGGCGGAGCTGCCCGACTCGAACTGCGACGCCCGCCGCGGGAAGAGCCCGTCCCAGAACGCCATCCCAACCCCCCACATCTCGATGGCCGCCCACCCGTGGTGCACGGCACTGACACCCCCGCACGTGACTGCGGGGCGGCCTCAGGACCGGGTCCGGGTGTTCCCCGGAGCACCGCCGCCTTGGGCCGCCCCGCAGAGAGAGCGTTCCTCATTCCTTACCGGGTCACACCCCGGAGGACACTTCCGCCTTGGAATCGGGGCCGCCGCCCTCGCCGCCGCTCGCCTCGATCGCCTTGTTCCGCCGGACCGAGGACCAGAACGACCAGCCGATCAGCACGACGCCGACGAGACCCGTGATGATCTCGTTGATCTCGTACCGGATGGTGACGAGCAGGATGACCGAGAGGGCGCCGATCGCGTAGTGCGCGCCGTGCTCCAGGTAGACGTAGTCGTCGAGCGTGCCCTGACGGACCAGGTAGACCGTGAGCGAACGGACGTACATCGCGCCGATGCCGAGGCCGAGCGCCATCAGGACGATCTCGTTGGTGATGGCGAAGGCGCCGATGACACCGTCGAACGAGAAGGACGCGTCGAGGACCTCGAGGTAGAGGAACATGAAGAACGCGGCCTTGCCCGCGAGGAGGACGCCCGAGACCGGCTTGCCGGCCTTCCTGGCCTCTTCCTCGGCCTCCTGCTCACGCTCCTCCTCCTCTTCGAGCTTGTTCTCGAAGAACCCGGAGAGGCCGCCGACGACGAGATACGTGATCAGGCCGGCGATCCCGGAGAGCATGACGGTCGAGGCCTTGTCGGCGTGCCCGCCACCGTGCTGGTGGGCGTGGGTCGCGACGGTCATCGCCGCGATCAGCAGGACGATCAGCGCGACGCAGACCGACAGCATGTCGACCTTGCCGAGCTTGGCGAGCGGGCGCTCGATCCAGCGCAGCCACTGGATGTCACGGTCCTCGAAGATGAAGTCGAGGAAGATCATGAGAAGGAACATGCCACCGAAGGCGGCGATCGACGGATGGGCGTCCGTCACGAGTTCCTTGTAGCGGTCAGGGTCGTTGAACGAGAGGTCGATCGCCTCGATCGGACCCAGTTGCGCGCTGATGGCCACGATCACGACGGGGAAGACCAGCCGCATACCGAAGACCGCGATGAGCACACCGACGGTGAGGAAGATCTTCTGCCAGAAGGCATTCATCTTCTTCAGAATCCCGGCGTTGATCACCGCATTGTCGAAGGACAGCGAGATCTCCAGGATCGACAGGATCGCGACGATGCCGAATGCCTGCCACCCCCCGTAGAACACCGCTGCGACCAGGCCGATCGCGGTGACCGCGAACGACCAGCCGAAGGTTTTCAGAAGCACTGGCTACCCCATCGTTTAAGTAACGGGTCTCCCCCGCGCCGTGCGCGGCTTTACGAAACGTTGACCCCGAAGTCTAGAGCGATGCCCCGGAGCCCTGACGCGTACCCCTGTCCCACTGCACGGAATTTCCACTCGCCGCCGTACCGGTAGAGCTCGCCGAAGATCATCGCCGTCTCGGTGGACGCGTCCTCGCTGAGGTCGTACCGAGCGAGTTCCTGCCCGTCCGCCTGGTTCACCACACGGATGAAGGCGTTGCTGACCTGCCCGAAAGTCTGTCCACGGTTGTCGGCCTCATGGATCGAGACCGGAAAGACGATCTTGTCGCAGTGCGCCGGCACCTGCGTGAGGTTCACGATGACGGACTCGTCGTCGCCCTCACCCTCGCCGGTGAGATTGTCCCCGGTGTGCTCCACGGAGCCGTCGGGGCTGGTGAGGTTGTTGTAGAAGACGAACCACTCGTCGCCGAGGACGCGGCCCGACTGGCACAGCAGCGCGCTGGCGTCGAGGTCGAAGTCGGCTCCCGTCGTGGATCGTGCGTCCCAGCCGAGCCCGACCAGCACCTGCGTCAGATTGGGTGCGGCCTTGGAGAGGGAGACGTTGCCTCCCTTGGCGAGCGTGACGCCCATGGTGTGTCCTCCCCGAGTCGATGGACGGTCTTGCCGGCCGGGCGCGGCCCGGAGGGACACCGGGCGTCCGGCCGACGCGTCCGGCGCCGCACAGGGGTGCGACGCCGGACGAGGTGGTGCATGAGGTGTCCGGAGCGTGCTGGAAGCGCCCTCCGGACGGGCTCAGACGTTGACGCCGAAATCCTGCGCGATACCGCGCAGGCCCGAGGCGTACCCCTGGCCGATGGCGCGGAACTTCCACTCCGCGCCGTTGCGGTACAGCTCGCCGAAGACCATGGCGGTCTCCGTCGAGGCGTCCTCGCTCAGGTCGTAGCGCGCGAGCTCGCTGTTGTCCGCCTGGTTCACCACGCGGATGTAGGCGTTGCGCACCTGGCCGAAGCTCTGCTGACGGGTCTCGGCCTCGTAGATCGAGACCGGGAAGACGATCTTGTCCACGTCGGCCGGTACGGCGGCGAGGTTGACCTTGATGACCTCGTCGTCGCCCTCGCCCTCACCGGTGAGGTTGTCGCCGGTGTGCTCCACGGAGCCGTCGGGGCTCTTGAGGTTGTTGAAGAAGACGAAATTCCCGTCGCTGCCGACCTTGCCCCCGGCGTTCGTCAGCAGTGCGCTGGCGTCGAGGTCGAAGTCACCGCCGGTCGTCGTACGGGCGTCCCAGCCCAGACCGACGATGACCGCGGTCAGGTTCGGTGCGGCCTTGGAGAGCGAGACGTTGCCGCCCTTGCTGAGGCTGACTCCCACGAGTCCTCCAAAAGTGTTGAGAGGGCCGGCAGACACCAGCGCCCCCGTCGTGCGTGGCATCGGATCAACGATTGGATCCTAGTGACCGGTTCCCTGCCGAAACAGGCTTTCGGCGCGGAACCGCGACAGATCCCCGCCGTGACGCGGCGGGGAGCCCACAGGTCAGATCGCGTCGAGCGCCTTGACGTAGTCGTTCAGGTCGCGCGCGTCCGGCAGTCCGTTGACGACGGTCCAGCGGACCACGCCCTCCTTGTCGATGATGAACGTGCCGCGGACCGCGCAGCCCTTGTCCTCGTCGAAGACCCCGTACGCCCGAGAGGTCTCGCCGTGCGGCCAGAAGTCCGAGAGCAGGGGGTACTCCAGGCCCTCCTGCTCGGCGAAGACGCGCAGGGTGTGGATGGAGTCGTTGGAGACGGCGAGCAGCTGGGTCTCGTCGTTCTCGAACTTCGGGAGCTCGTCGCGGAGCGCGCAGAGCTCTCCCGTGCAGACACCGGTGAAGGCGAAGGGGTAGAAGAGCAGGACGACGTTCTTCTCACCACGGAAGTCGGAGAGCTTCACGGTCCGCCCGTGGTTGTCCTTCAGCTCGAAATCCGGAGCCTTCGTGCCGGCCTCGATCGCCATGTAAACGCATCCCTTCGCGAACGTCGCACTTCCCCGGGCTGGGCCGTCCGGGTGACTCCCACCCTACGCAGCGGAGGTACGCCGGGCGGGGGAGGCCCGCCCGGCACGTACGAGGGCCCCTGACGGCGTGGTCGCCGTCAGGGGCCCTCGGTCGTGTCCGGAAGAGCTCAGCGCTTGGTCTTGGCACCCTTGGGGGTGACCAGACGGCTGCCCGTCCAGTCCTTGCCCGCGTTGATGCTCTTGGTCTGGGCAAGACCAGCTGTCTGGGCAGCCTCGTTGATGTCGCTCGGCTCGACGTAGCCGTCGCGGCCGGTCTTGGGCGTCATCAGCCAGACCGCCCCGCCGTCCTCGATCAGACCAATGGCATCCACCAGCGCGTCCGTAAGGTCGCCGTCCTCGTCACGGAACCAGAGCAGGACGACGTCAGCGACGTCGTCGTAGTCCTCGTCGACGAGATCCTGGCCGATTGTGGCCTCAATGCCCTCACGGAGCTCCTGCTCGACGTCGTCGTCGTAGCCGATCTCCTGGACCACCTGTCCGGGTTCGAACCCAAGCCTCGCGGCCGTGTTGGTCCGTTCCTCCGCGTGGTCCGCGGTCGCGCTCACGGGTTGCCTCCTGATCATGTTTCGGAAAATGCTTCAGCCACGCGCGTGCGCGGGGCGTTGGCCGTAGTCCACACGGGCTCGGCGAATCGCGCAAGTACCCGGCGTCCGAGACCGCCTGAACGGTGACGTTCCCTGCCACGTCGCCGCAGGCTCGGGCGGTCTCCTGCGGGGCCCGGAACTGCGTCCCGGCCCTTTACGTCCTTCCTCAGCTTATGCCGTTTCCCTCCGGCATTCGGATTCGAACGGGCTTTGGGAACGTTTGACCGGGTTGGGCGTAGGGTTGCGATTTCGGCGGGAGCCGGTCCGGCGCCCGCGGTACACGTGCCCGGACACGGCGTCCGCGAACCTTGTGTTACCCCACAGTAGAGGTGACGTTTAGGTCCCCGAGGTACACGATGGAGGCGGCGTGGAGCAGCCACCCCGGGGGTAGGTTCCCCGCAGCCAGGCCCCGAAGAGCACCACCGAACAGCGAAGGAACAGTGTGGCTTCCGGATCCGATCGCAACCCGATCATCATTGGCGGCCTTCCGAGCCAGGTCCCGGACTTCGATCCTGAAGAGACCCAGGAATGGCTCGACTCCCTCGACGCCGCCGTCGACGAGCGAGGCCGTGAGCGCGCCCGCTACCTGATGCTCCGGCTCATCGAGCGTGCGCGCGAGAAGCGCGTGGCCGTGCCCGAGATGCGCAGCACCGACTACATCAACACGATCGCCACGAAGGACGAGCCGTTCTTCCCCGGCGACGAGGAGATCGAGCGCAAGGTCCTCAACGCGACCCGCTGGAACGCCGCGGTGATGGTCTCCCGCGCGCAGCGTCCCGGGATCGGCGTCGGTGGGCACATCGCCACGTTCGCGTCCTCCGCCTCGCTGTACGACGTGGGGTTCAACCACTTCTTCCGCGGAAAGGACGACGGCCGCGGCGGCGACCAGATCTTCTTCCAGGGACACGCGTCGCCGGGCATCTACGCCCGGGCCTTCCTGCTGGACCGGCTGAGCGAGGCGCAGCTCGACGGCTTCCGCCAGGAGCAGTCGAAGGCCGGGCACGCCCTGTCCAGCTACCCCCACCCGCGGTCCATGCCGGACTTCTGGGAGTTCCCGACGGTCTCGATGGGCCTCGGCCCGCTGGGCGCCATCTACCAGGCGCGGATGAACCGCTACATGGAGGCGCGCGGCATCGCGGACACCTCCGACTCGCACGTCTGGGCCTATCTCGGCGACGGCGAGATGGACGAGCCGGAGTCCCTGGGGCAGCTGTCCATCGCCGCACGTGAGGGCCTGGACAACCTCACCTTCGTGGTCAACTGCAACCTGCAGCGCCTCGACGGCCCGGTGCGCGGCAACGGAAAGATCATCCAGGAGCTGGAGTCGCAGTTCCGCGGGGCCGGCTGGAACGTCATCAAGCTGGTCTGGGACCGCACCTGGGACCCGCTGCTGGCCCAGGACCGCACGGGCATCCTGGTCAACAAGCTGAACACCACGCCGGACGGCCAGTTCCAGACGTACGCGACCGAGACCGGGGCGTACATCCGCGAGCACTTCTTCGGTGACGACCCGCGGCTGCGCGACATGGTCAAGGACATGTCCGACGACCAGATCCTGCACCTGGGCCGTGGTGGCCACGACCACCGGAAGGTGTACGCGGCGTACGCGGCGGCCAAGGCCCACAAGGGCCAGCCGACGGTCATCCTGGCGCAGACGGTCAAGGGCTGGACGCTCGGCCCGAACTTCGAGGGCCGCAACGCGACCCACCAGATGAAGAAGCTCACGGCCGACGACCTCAAGCGCTTCCGCGACCGCCTGCACATCCCGATCGCGGACAAGCAGCTGGAGGACGGCAACCCGCCGTACTACCACCCAGGCCGTGACTCGGAAGAAATCCAGTACATGCACGACCGCCGCAAGGGTCTGGGCGGTTACGTCCCGACGCGTGTGGTGCGCGCGAAGCCGCTGCCCCTTCCCGACGAGAAAGCGTACGCGACCGCGAAGAAGGGCTCGGGTCAGCAGTCGATCGCGACGACCATGGCCTTCGTGCGCGTCCTGAAGGACCTCATGCGGGACAAGGAGATCGGCAAGCGTTTCGTGCTGATCGCGCCCGACGAGTACCGCACCTTCGGCATGGACGCCTTCTTCCCGAGCGCGAAGATCTACAACCCGCTCGGTCAGCAGTACGAGTCCGTCGACCGTGAGCTGCTCCTCGCGTACAAGGAGTCGCCGACGGGTCAGATGCTGCACGACGGCATCTCGGAGGCGGGCTGCACCGCCTCGCTGATCGCCGCGGGTTCCGCCTACGCCACGCACGGCGAGCCGCTGATCCCGGTGTACGTCTTCTACTCGATGTTCGGGTTCCAGCGCACCGGCGACCAGTTCTGGCAGATGGCCGACCAGCTGTCCCGCGGCTTCGTGCTGGGTGCCACGGCCGGGCGTACGACCCTGACCGGTGAGGGCCTGCAGCACGCGGACGGCCACTCGCAGCTGCTCGCGTCGACGAACCCCGCCTGCGTCTCCTACGACCCGGCGTTCGGGTACGAGATCGCGCACATCGTCCAGGACGGTCTGCGGCGCATGTACGGAGAGGAGAGCGAGGACGTCTTCTACTACCTCACCGTCTACAACGAGCCGATCCAGCACCCGGCCGAGCCCGCCGACGTCGACGTCGAGGGCATCCTCAAGGGCGTGCACCGCTACCGGGCCGGCGAGAAGGGCCGGATCCCGGCCCAGATCCTGGCCTCCGGTGTGGCGGTCCCGTGGGCGGTCGAGGCGCAGCGGATCCTCGCCGACGAGTGGAACGTGAAGGCGGACGTCTGGTCGGCGACCTCCTGGAACGAGCTTCGCCGGGAGGCCGTCGAGGTGGAGCGCCACAACCTGCTCCACCCGGAGGAGGAGCAGCGCGTCCCGTACGTGACGCGGAAGCTCTCCGGCTCCGAGGGCCCGTTCGTGGCGGTCTCGGACTGGATGCGGTCGGTGCCCGACCAGATCGCCCGCTGGGTGCCCGGCGCGTACCAGTCGCTGGGTGCGGACGGCTTCGGCTTCGCGGACACCCGGGGCGCGGCTCGCCGGTACTTCCACATCGACGCTCAGTCGATCGTGCTGGCGGTGCTGACGGAGCTGGCGAAGGAGGGCAGGATCGACCGTTCGGCGCTGAAGACGGCGCTGGACAGGTACGAGCTGCTGGACGTGGCCGCGGCGGGCCCCGGCCCGGCCGGCGGTGACGCGTAGGGACACCGGTTCCCGGTGGAAGGGCGGCGGGCCGTGGGTCCGCCGCCCTTCCGCGTCCCGCCGCCGGGGCCGGAGGCCGTACGCGTGCCGGCGGGCCCGGGCGCCTGGGTGCCCGGCTCAGTTCTCCCAGATCTTGAAGGCCCTGACCGTGTACGGCGACCGGGGCACCCAGGTGCCGCCGCCCGGGTAGGTCTCGAACTCTCCGGTCTCGGCGCACTCGGCCGACTGGTAGGTGGTGACGGGCCGCCCGGTGCGGTTCACGAGAGCCTGAGCGGAGCCGCCGCCCGGCAGCGGGACGCAGCTCTCGATGCCGACGGTGGACAGTTCGTGGCTCTGGGCCTTTCCCTTGAAGTCGGGCTTGGCCCAGAGGCAGAGCTGTCCGGCCCCGCAGGGCGCGAGCCCGGCGGGTGCCGCCTTCGGAGCGGCGTCCGGGCGCTCCTTCGCCGCGGGCCGGTGGTCGGCCGAGGGCGCGGCACCGGACTGGAGCGCGGTGGCGGGGACGAGAGCGGTGGCCGCCAGGGTGGCGGCGAGAACGGTCGTACGCATGGTGGTCAACCCCCGTGGTCGAGCGGGCCGGGTGGCCCGCATGAGCGCACTCTGACCTGCGCGGAGGCGGCTCGGGAAGGGGGCAGCCGCTGGATCACCCTGATAGGCGACAGCCCCGCCGGAGTCGTCCGGCGGGGCTGTCGGATGCGCTGTGTTGACGTCCCCCGATGGCCCGGGAAGCCGTCCCGGCCGGGGGCGGGGCAGGGGTCAGATGTGGCCCGCGCCCATGCCTGCCTCGGCGTTCGCGCCGCGCTTGGTGAGTGTGGCGACGAGCGCGGCGACCACGGCGACGATGCCGGCGACCATGAACGCGGAGCTCATGCCCGACACGAACGTGTCATGTGCGACGTCCGTGATCTTCGCGGCGATCTCCGGCGGGGTGCCTGGGGCGACGGGCGGCATGCCGACCTCGATGGCGGACGACGCCTGGTCCAGCTGCGCCTGGCCGACCGGCGGGAGTTCGGCGGCCTTCCAGTTGTCCCCGAGCTGCGCGTCGACCTGCGAGGCCATGACGGCCCCCAGGACCGCCGTACCGAGGCTGCCGCCGACCTGCATGGCGGCCTGCTGGAGCCCGCCCGCGACCCCGGAGAGCTCCAGCGGGGCGTTGCCGACGATGACCTCGGTCGCGCCGACCATGACCGGTGCGAGGCCGAAGCCGAGCAGCGCGAACCAGAGCGACATGGTCAGCGTCCCGGTGCCGATCGTCAGCTGCGACATGCCGAACATGGCGATCGCCACCGACACCATGCCGCCGACCAGCGGCACACGCGGACCGAACCGGGTGATCGCCGCTCCGGCCAGCGGGGAGCCGACGATCATCATCCCGGTCAGCGGGAGCAGGTGGAGCCCGCTGTCGACCGGGCTCATGCCGTGGACGTTCTGGAGGTAGAAGGTGACGAAGAACAGACCGCCCATGAAGGCGAACGCCATCAGGACCATGAGGACCACACCGGCCGAGAGCGGCACGGAGCGGAACATGGCCAGCGGGATGAGCGGCTCGCGGACGTTCTTCTGGGAGAGCGCGAACACGACGAACAGGACGATCGCCGCTCCGAGGAAGCCGAGCGTCTTCGCGTCGCCCCAGCCCCACTCGGAACCCTTGATCAGCGACCAGATCAGGCAGAACATCGCCTGGGACAGCAGCACGATGCCGCCGATGTCGAAGGACCTCGGCGCGTTCTCGGCCCGGTGGTCCCTGAGGATCACGAGGCCGAACAGGAGCGCGATCACGCCGACCGGCACGTTGATGAAGAAGACGGACTGCCAGCTGACGTGCTCCACGAGGACGCCGCCGAGGATCGGACCGCCCGCAGTGGAGGCGCCGATGACCATGCCCCAGATGCCGATCGCCATGTTCAGCTTCTCGGCGGGGAAGGTGGCGCGCAGCAGGCCGAGCGCCGCCGGCATGAGCAGCGCGCCGAAGAGGCCCTGGAGCACCCGGAAGAGGATCACCAGGGTGACGCTGTCGGAGAGCCCGATGGCCGCCGAGGCGGCGGCGAATCCGGCGATGCCTATCAGGAAGGTCTGACGGTGGCCGAAGCGGTCACCGAGCTTGCCCGCGGTGATCAGGGAGACCGCGAGAGCGAGCATGTAGCCGTTGGTGATCCACTGGACGTCGGCGAGCGAGGCGCCGAGGTCCTGCTGGATGGCCGGGTTGGCGATCGCGACGATCGTGCCGTCGAGCGCCACCATCATCACGCCGATGGCGACGGCGAAGAGTGTCAGCCAGGGGTGGCCGCGCAGTCCCTTCGCCGGTGCGGGAACAAGGGTGTCTTCAGGCTCCCGCGGCGCCTTCTCGACAGTGGTCTGACTAGTCATGCGCCGGACATTATGGCAGTCACTGACAGTTGACAAACCAATTCACTAGACAGTAACTGTCGCGTATCCCACAGGCAGACCGGTCAGGTGGAAAAGGCGGAACGGGGTCCGGTTCGTGACCCGCGGGCAGACGTACGGGGTCTCCCGGTCCGGTGCTCCGGCCGGGGTGCGCGGACGCGGGACGCGGCGCACCCGCGAGGCCCCGGAGCGGCCGCCCCCACCACGTCGTAACGCGGTACGAGCGGGCCGCCCGGCGGCCCGGGATGGTGGCGGAGCGTGACGGGCGCGCCCCGGACACGGACCCGCGCGCCCCGGGCCGGCCGTCACCTCGCCCCCAGGGGTGACGCGTCCGATCAGCAGGCTCCGGGGACCGCGCGAGGAGGCCGGGCGGACGAGCTCCGCGATCCGGCCGAACGGCGGCCGGCCCAGCTCCCACCTGCGCTCTCCGCGGACAGGCGCTCACTCCGGGAACGCCCTTACGCGTTTCGCACAGGTGTGCCGCATCCCTCTTCGCGGGCGCATGGCCGATCTCACAACACCTCCGGCGCGGGGGCCGGTTCGCGGGTTCCCGCACCCCTCGCGCACACCGGAGCGTGGAGCCGGCGCACACGGAGCGTGAGAGACGGGCCGTCAATTCCCCGCGACCGGGTGATGCGTGTCACCCCTGCGCCGAGGCCCCGCGCGCGTCTCCTAGGGTGGGGCGCAGTGACTTCCTTCGACTCATCCCCCACGCTCACCGTATGGCGCGCCCTGCTCGCCGTAGCGGTCGTGTTCGTGATGCTGGCGACCACCGGGTGGACCGCCGTGCGTCAGCAGCACTCCTCCTCCCCGCGCGAGGCCGCTCTCGCCTCCTGGGCCAAGGACCGGATAGGCGGTCACTCCCTCCCGGACGTGGGCGCGCCGGCCTATCGGCTGGCGCACTTCTTCGCGACGCTCACAGCGGGTCAGCAGGTGGCCCTGGCCGACAAGTACCCGCTGGTCGTGGGAAATCTGAACGGTGCGCCGGTCACCCTGCGCTACCGGGCCAACCGGGACGCGCTGGCCCAGGCCCGGGCTGCGGAGGAGCAGCGGACCCTGGACCCACGCCTGTCCCCGGACGGGCGCCGCGACGCGGCGTCCCGGCTCCATCGCTTCAGCTCCCTGCTGAAGGGCGACCGGCAGATCCTCTCCTTCGACCCGTCGGGCCGCGGCCGGGCCGCGGAGGTCTTCGGCGACCTCGACCGGGCCGACCGGGTCTCGGTCGTCGTGCCGGGTGTCGACACGAACCTGCTGACCCTGGAGCGCAGCGGGGCCAAGGAGAACGCGGCGCCCGTCGGAATGGCGCGGTCCCTCTACGGCGCCGAGCGCTCGGCCCGACCCGGTTCGCGTACGGCAGTCATCGCCTGGGCCGACTACACGGCGCCCGCCGGCATCGGCATGGACGCGGTGCTGGGCGGGCTCGCCGAGCAGGGAGCCGTCCGGCTGAACGGCCTGCTGGACGCGCTGCCGGGCACGTCGGACGTCTCGCTGTTCTGCCACAGCTACGGCTCCGTGCTGTGCGGTGTGGCCGCCCGGGGCCTGCCGGACAGGGTGTCGGACATCGCGGTCGCCGGGAGCCCGGGGATGCGCGCGGACAACGCCGGCGCCCTGCACACACGTGCCCGGGTGTGGGCGATGCGGGACAGCGACGACTGGATCGCGGACGTGCCGAACATGGCGGTCGGCGGTCTCGGACACGGGGCCGACCCGGTCGACCCGGCCTTCGGCGCGCGGATCGTCTCCGCGAGCGGGGCGGTGGGACACAGCGGCTACTTCGAGCCGGGCACGGAGAGCCTCAGCAACTTCGCGGCGATCGGTGTGGGTGCGTACGACTCGGTCAGCTGTGCGCATGCCGACGGTTCGTGCCACCGGGAGATTTCCGGCGGAGAAGCGGCCTGACGCGCGTAGAAGATCGTCCGACGCGCGTAGAGAACGGCGAACGGCCTGTCCGCCCGGCCGAATCCGCCTGTACCGGAGGGGGACGTGCGGGCCTGTGCCACATACGATGAGGCACATGGGTGATGTGCTGGCCGGAATTCATGCCACCTGGGAGTTCGACACCGACTCCGTGCTCATCCGCTTCGAACGGGGCATTCGCACACCGAGGCTCTACCAGAGTCTGCGCGAGCGCCGCATTCCGTACGCGGCGCTGTCGTCGGTGACTCTGACCCCGGGCAAGCGGGGCACCGTGGTGCTGCACGCCGTGCCGAGACCCGGCGCCGATCCACTGCTGGAGGCGGCGGCCGGGCAGCTCAAGGAGGGGTGCGACCCCTATCGCCTGGTGCTGCCGGCCGAGCTGGAGACCCTCGCCGAGTACTACGCCGACGAACTGCGCGCCACGCTCACGGACGAGGCGGCCCAGCCCGCCGAGCGCTTCCTCGTGACCGCCCCGGAAGCGCCGATGAACTTCAAGGCCTACGACGGGCGGGCGGGCTTCGACGGCGCCCTGGTCTCCTTCCGCTGGTTCTGGACCGGGGCGTCGAGCGCCAAGTGGAAGGCGGGCGACCAGACCTTCCCCGTCGCGGAACTGGGCGGGGTCGAGTGGCGGTCGCCCGAGGCCTTCGAGGGGTACCTCCGGCTGGTGCCGCGCGGTGTCGCCCCCGACGCGGACACGGGCCCCGCCCCGGTCGCCGCGGGCCGCGTCCAGCCCGACCAGGATCCCGCGTCGGTCGTCTTCGGCCTGGGCTACGGCCCGGTGCACGAGTCGCTGCCCTTCGCGGCGGCGGTCCTGGAGTCGGTGCGGCGTACCCAGACGGTGCCCGTCGCGACCGCGCCGGTCCCCGTGGGCGCGCGACGCGACCCGGCGGACATCGCGGAGCGGATACGCCACCTCGGCGATCTGCACCAGGCGGGCCTGGTGACCGACGCCGAGTACAGCGCGAAGAAGGCGGAACTGCTCGCCGAACTGTAGGGCGGCCCCCTACCCGGGTAGGGGGTGGCGAGGTGCGGGTCCGTTCCCCGGTATGACGCCGCACCGGGCACGGCGCGCCTACGCTGCCGGATCATGTCCATCTCTCCCACCGGGGCCCCGCCCGGCGACGGCTCGCCGGGCGCCGGGCGGCGCGGCACGCGCGAGCTCGTCCGCCGGCTGTTCCACGCGCCCCATCCGCCGGCCCCGCTCTTCGCCGGGTCCCCCGGACGCTGGCTGCGGCTGCTGCCCTATCCCGCGGTGCTCGCCCTCACCTCGGTGTTCGTACCCGTGACCATCCAGGTGCTGGTCAACGACTACGGGGTCCCCGGGGGGATCGCCGGAGCGCTGGCCGTAGGGCAGGCCGCGCCGATGCTGATGCTGGTGCACCGGCCGCTGCGGGCCTGGTGGATCGTGTTCGGTACGGACGTCGCGGGAGCCCTGGTGCTGCTGGGGCTGCCCGAGCGTGAGGGCACCATCTGGCCGTGGACCCCGCCCGCCATGATCGGCTGTCTCTTCGTGCTGCTGGCCGTGGCCCTGCGGGAACCGCGCCGGGTGCTGACCGGTGTGTGGCTGGCGACGGGTGCGGCCGGGCTGGTGCTGCACCTGGTCGCCCCCGGACGCAGCGACGGCGGCGCGCTCCTGCTGTGGGTCCTCGGCGCCGTGGTCCTGGTGATCGGTGCCGCGGTCCGGGAGCGCAGCGAGGCCCAGCGGCGCCTGGTGGAGCAGGAGACGATCAGCGAGGCCGAACGGGCGCGGCGGACGCTGCTGGAGGAGCGCACCCGGATCGCCCGGGAGCTCCACGACGTGGTCGCGCACCACATGTCGGTGATCACGGTGCAGGCCGATTCGGCCCCGTACCGGATCGGCGGACTGTCCGAGGAGGCCCGTGCGGAGTTCGCGTCCATCGCGGGCAGCGCACGGGAGTCGCTCTCCGAGATGCGCCGTCTGCTGTCGGTGCTGCGCAGCGACGGGGCCGGGGGCGAGCTCGCCCCGCAGCCGGGGCTCGGCCGGCTCCAGCAGCTGGTGGAAGCCACGGTGCGTGCCGGGTTCCCGGCCGAGCTGTCGCTGGCGACGGAGGTACGGGACGCGGTGGAGCGGGGCGACGTGCCGCAGACGGTGGATCTGTCCGCCTACCGCATCGTGCAGGAGGCCCTCGCCAACGCGGTCCGGCACGCGCCCGGGGCGCGGACCCGGGTGTCGGTCACCGCCTCGGACGGTCATCTCACGATCCTGGTCGTCAACGACCCTCCCCCGCAGGCGGGTTCACCGCTGGAGGTGTCGGGGACGGGACACGGGCTGGTCGGCATGCGGGAGCGCGTACGGTTGACCGGCGGCACCCTCGACACCGGTCCGCTGCCGGACGGGGGCTTCCGGGTGGCCGCCCGGCTTCCGCTGCCGCCGTCCCGGCCACCCTCGGCATCCCCGGCTCCGGAGGACCTGTGACCATCCGCGTGATCATCGTCGACGACCAGGCCATGGTGCGGGCGGGCTTCGCCGCCCTGCTGTCCGCGCAGAGCGACATCGACGTGGTGGGCGAGGCCCCCGACGGGCGCCAGGGGATCGCGGTCAGCCGTACGGCGCTTCCCGATGTGGTCCTGATGGACGTCCGGATGCCCGAGATGGACGGTCTGGCGGCGGCCCGCGAACTGCTGAGCCCTCCCGTGGGGGTGTCCCACCGCCCGAAGGTCCTGATGCTGACCACCTTCGACGTCGACGACTACGTGTACGAGGCGCTGCGCGCCGGGGCGTCCGGCTTCCTGCTGAAGGACGCACCGCCGGCGGACCTGATCTCGGCGGTGCGGGTCGTGGCCGCCGGGGACGCGCTGCTCGCCCCGTCGGTGACGCGACGGCTGATCGCCGACTTCGCGCGTCAGCGGCCGGTGGCACCGGCCGGCGGGGCGGCGCTGCGGCTGAAGGGGCTGACACCACGTGAGACCGAGGTCCTGGAGCTCATCGCGCGGGGGCTGTCGAACCAGGAGATCGCGGCGGAGCTGGTGGTGGCGGAGCAGACGGTGAAGACGCACATCGGCAAGGTGCTCGCCAAGCTCGGCCTGCGGGACCGGGCCCAGGCGGTGATCTTCGCCTACGAGTCGGGGCTGGTGGCTCCGGGCGGCGTCTGACGGCCGCCCCCGGTGCGGGGTGGGGCGGGGTCCGAGGGCCGCCCCAGGTGGGGGCGGGGCCCGGCGGCCACCCCCCGGTGCGGGGTGGGGCTGTCCCCCCGTACCACCGCTACCCCGGTACGACCGGCGACTTGGCTCCCCGGTGTGACGCCCTGTCACCCACCGCGCTCCTACTTTCCTCCCCGGCACACCGACCGGTGTGCGCACGCCTTAAGGGGAGGACACCATGGGCCGGTTCACGAGGACTCTGACCGCCGTCGCGCTGGCGGCGACGGTGGTGGCGGGTACGGCGGGGTGGGCCTCGGGGAACACCCAGCGGGCGGTGACGGGCCCCCCGCCGGGCACCGCCGCGTGGCGCTCCGACACATCACTGGGCAGGGCGCTCCCCGAACCGGGCCGCGCCACTCCGTCCCAGGTCCGGCGTTTCTTCGACGAGTTGACCGACGCCGAGCGCCAGGAGCTTGCAGAGCGGCACCCGTTGGTGACCGGCAATCTCGACGGCGTACCGCTGGAGCTGCGCTACCGGGCCAACTCCCTTGCCCTGCAGGCCTCCCACGACCCCCGCTATGCCTCCCTCGCCGCTCCCGGACGGCAGATCCTCGCGTTCGACCCGAGGGGACGCGGGCAGGTCGCCGAGGTATTCGGGGACCTGCGCACCGCGCGCCACGTGTCCGTCGTCGTACCGGGGTCGGACATCGACGCCGGGACCTTCGACCGGCGCCGGGACGTGTACGGCACTCCGGCGGGCATGGCGAGGTCGCTGTACGCCGAGACGGGTGCGGGCAGCGCGGTGATCGCCTGGGCCGGCTACACCACGCCGGTCGGCCTCGGGCTGGACGCGGCGACGGGAGGTCTGGCCGAGGCGGGGGCGGCGCGGCTGACGCGCCTCACCGCCGGGCTGGCCGCCGACGGGCTGCCCGCGCCGGTCGTGTTCTGTCACAGCTACGGCTCGGTGGTCTGCGGGATCGCGGCCCGGGAGCTCGGCGCCACGGACCTGGTGGTGCTCGGCTCCCCCGGGATGCGTGCCGACGACGTGGCCGGCCTGCACACAGGGGCGCGGGTCTGGGCGGCCAAGGACGACACCGACTGGATCGACGACGTCCCGCACGTCCGGGTGGCGGGGCTCGGCCACGGCGCCGACCCGGCGGACGCGGGATTCGGTGCTCGCCGGGTGCCGGCCGAGGACGCCGAGGGCCACACCGGTTACTTCGCCCCGGGCACGGACTCGCTCCGCGCGTTCGCCGCCATCGCCGAGGGGGTCTCCCGATGAGCGTGCGCGGGCTGGTCTCCCGGATCGAGGCGGAGACCCCCGCCCACCGTGACCGCGCGGTCGACGGGCTGCGGGCCCTCGCCCTGCTGGCCGTGCCCACCGGCCACTGGCTGCTCGGCGGGTTCACCCTGGACGGTGAGGGAGCCCTGCACAACGCGAGCCCGCTCTCCACGTTCGCGGTGTTCTCACCGGTGAGCTGGGTCCTCCAGATGCTGGGGGTGTTCTTCCTGGTCGGGGGCTACGCGTCCGTCCTCTCCTACCGCCGCAGGCCGTCCACCACGGGGGCCTGGCTGCGGGGGCGGATGGTGCGCCTGGGCAGGCCCGTGCTCGGGGTGACCGCCGTGTGGGCGCTGATGATCCCGGTGCTGTACGCCGCCGGGGTCCCCGAGGCCACCTTGCGGACGGGGGCGAAGCTGGTGATCCAGCCGCTGTGGTTCGTCGGCGTCTACGCCGTGGTCACCGCTCTCACGCCCTGGTGCGTGCGCGTCGCGGGGCGGCTCGGCGGCTGGGCGGCCGCCCCGCTGCTCGGCTCGGTCGCCCTGGTCGACCTCCTGCGCTACGGCCCGTACGCGGACGCCGTGCCGTCCTGGCTGAGCGTGCTGAACATCCTGCCCGGCTGGCTCTTCGCCTATCAGCTCGGCGTCTCCTGGGGGACGGGCCGGCTCTCCAGGCGCGGGGCGGGGCTCCTGCTCGTGGGCGGCACCGCCCTGTTCGCCGCACTGCTGCTGGTGTTCCACTACCCGGCGTCCATGGTCGGCGTACCGGGTGCGGCGCGGACCAATTCGCACCCGCCGTCGCTGCTGGTCCTCGCACTGGCCTCGGCGCAGAGCGGGGCGGCGGTCCTGCTGCACGGCCGGATCGGCCGGGCGCTGCGCCGCCCCGCGCTCTGGGCGCCGGTCGTGGTGATCAACCTGTCGGCGATGACCATCCTCTGCTGGCACCAGACGGCGATGCTGACCGCGGCCGTCCCGGCGTCGTTCGCGGGCCTGGTACCGGGGCTGACGACGAGTCCGGACACGGTGGGCTGGATCGCGGCCCGGCTGGCGTGGATGCCGCTGTTCGCCGCGCTGCTGGTGCTGATCTCACGGTACGCCCGCCGCTTCGAGGCCCCCTGGGAGGCGGGCGGCCGTACCGGGAACGCCCGCCGGGCAGCGGCGGGGCTGCTCGCGGCGGGCTTCGCGGTGTTCGCGCTGCGGCTGGCGTGAGGCGTCGGCGCTACTCGCGGGCGGTCGCCGTGTTGCTCATGTCCGGGTAGCGGTCGCCCGCCACCTGCGCCGCGATCGGCTCCAGCTGCTCCAGCTCCTGCTCGGAGAGCGTGAGCCGGGTCGCGCCGACGTTCTCCAGCAGCCGGCTCCGCTTACGGGTGCCGGGGATCGGCACCACGGTCAGGCCGTGCACCTCGGCGCGCTGCTGCACCCAGGCGAGGGCGACCTGCGCGGCCGTCGCCCCGTGGGCCGCCGCGATCTTGTGCACGGGCTCCAGCAGCGCCGCGTTGGTCTTCGCGTTCTCCCCGGTGAAGCGGGGCTGGTGCTTGCGGAAGTCGTCCGCGCCCAGGTCCTTGCCCGCGTCGGTGAACGAGCCGGTGAGGAATCCGCGTCCCAGCGGGGAGTAAGGCACCAGGGTCACTCCGAGCTCCACGGCGGCGGGCACGGCGCTGCGCTCCACGTCCCGGCTGAAGAGCGACCACTCGGACTGGAGGGCCGCGATCGGGTGGACGGCGTGCGCCTCACGGAGCTCGTCCCCCGTCACCTCGCTCAGACCGAGCTGCTTCACCTTGCCCTGCTGTACGAGCTCCGCCATCGCGCCGACCGACTCGGCGAAGGGCACGAGCGGGTCGCGGCGGTGCATGTAGTACAGGTCGATGACGTCGGTGTCCAGTCGGCGCAGGCTCGCCTCGACCGCCTCGCGGATGTACGCCGGGTCGTTGCGCACCCCCCGGTAGTGCGGGTCGTCGGTCCGCTCTATCGCGAACTTCGTGGCCAGTGTGATCTCGTCCCGGTGCGCTCCGACGAACGGCGCGAGGAAGGTCTCGTTGGCGCCCCGGCCGTAGATGTCGGCGGTGTCGAAGAGGGTGACGCCTGCTTCCAGCGCCGCCTCCAGGGTGTCCCGGGCCGCCGCCTCGTCGGTGTCCCCGTAGAACTCGCTGATCCCCATGCAGCCGAGTCCCTGCACACCGACGTGCGGGCCTTCGGCGCCCAGGCGCGCGGTTGCGATCTTGGTGGTGTCGCTCATGTCCTTCAGACCCTTTCCGACGCCTCGCGGGCGCCGCTGTAGAACTCGATCTTGAAGTCGAGTACGGCGAGAGTGCCCTGGAGCTCCGCGATCCGTTCCTTCACGTCATGCCGGGTCGCCTCCAGCAGTGCCTGCCGCTCACCGAGGGTGTGGTCGCCCTCCCGCACCAGTTCCGCGTACCTGACCATGTCGGCGACCGGCATCCCGGTCAGCCGCAGCTTGCCGACGAAGGACAGCCAGTCCAGGTCGCGGTTGGTGAACCGGCGCTGCCCGGTGTGGGAGCGGTCGACGTGGGACAGCAACCCGATCCGCTCGTACCAGCGCAGGGTGTGCGCGCTGAGACCGCTGTAGGCGGCGACCTCGCTGATGGTGTAGCGGTCCGCCCCCTCGGGGCGCGGATGCGCCTTGGGGGCCGAGGCGCAGGTGTCCGTCCTGGAGGAAACGCTCTCCGTGCTCTCCATCACCGTCATGTCTCCAACGCTAGAACCTTGGAGTGCGCTCCAAGCAAGCGAATACGGGTGGCGGTCTCGGTTTTCGGCCTCCGGGCGGGCACCCGCCGCCCTCGGGCCTGCTCGTGCGGGTGCCCCGTTAGGCTCGTACGCATGCAGAGCCTGGCGTTGATCGAGAACTGGCCCGTCCCCACCGCGGCAGCAGCCGTCGTCACCTCGGACGGCACGCTCCTGGGCACCCATGGTCCCACCGCGCACCGCTTCCCGCTGGCCTCGGTGACCAAGCCGCTCGCCGCCTACGCGGCGCTGGTGGCGTACGAGGAGGGGGCGGTCGAGCTCGACGAACCGGCAGGTCCCGAGGGTTCCACCGTCCGCCACCTGCTGGCGCACACCAGCGGCCTCGCCTTCGACGAGCACCGGGTCACAGCGCCTCCCGGCAACCGCCGGCTCTACTCCAACGCGGGCTTCGAGGTCCTCGGTGACCACATCGCGAAGGCCACCGACATCCCGTTCGCCGAGTACGCGCGCCAGGCCGTCCTGGAGCCCCTGGGGATGACGTCGACGACCCTGGAGGGCTCACCGGCCAAGGACGGCGTCTCGACCGTCGACGACCTGGTCCGCTTCGCGGCGGAGGTCCAGGCCCCGCGTCTGCTCGACCCGCGTACGGTCCTGGCGGCGCAGACCGTGGTCCACCCCGGACTCAAGGGCGTGCTTCCCGGCTACGGGCATCAGAACCCCAACGACTGGGGGCTCGGCTTCGAGATCCGTGACTCCAAGTCCCCGCACTGGACCGGGGATTCGTCCTCGCCCGCGACCTTCGGCCACTTCGGCCAGTCCGGCACCTTCCTGTGGATCGACCCGGCGGCGGGCGCGGCCTGCGTCGCCCTCACCGACCGCGACTTCGGCCCCTGGGCGTCCGAGGCGTGGACCCCGTTCACCGACGCGGTGCTGGCGGAGCTCCGCTCCCGCTGAGCGCACTCGAACCACACCGTCTTCCCGCGCCCGTCACCACGCGTCTCGACACCCCAGCCGTCGGTGACGGCGTCCACCAGCAGCAGCCCCCGCCCGCCCTCGTCGAGCGCGCCCGCCGCGCCCGGTTCGGGCAGGCGGGGCGAGGCGTCGGTGACCTCCACCCGCACCCGGTCACCGGGGAGCAGGTACATGAGCGTCTGGCAGCGGCGCCCCGGCACGTGCCGTACGACGTTGGCGACCAGCTCCCCGAGGGCGAGCTCCGCCGCGTCGGCCAGCTCCTGCATCCCCCAGCCCTTCAGGTACAGCCGCAGGATGCGGCGCAGATGGCGGGCGGAGTGCTCCCCCACCGTCATGTCGGCGCGGTAGACGGCCTCCGCGTCACCGGGCCGGGTGTCGGATACGTGATTCATGACACCAGAGTGCGGCACCATGACTACTCTCGGCTACGAACTGAAACGAACGCCGCGAGGCGTTGAAGCCGGAGGTCCCGCCGTGGCCAACGTGCAGTCCCTCGATCCCCACGCGTCCCCGCTGGACTACTACGGCTGGGAGCTGCGCCGCCAGCGCGAGGCCCACGGCCTGAAACAGGGCCAGTTGGGCGAGATCATCTTCTGTACGGGCTCGCTGATCGGCCAGATCGAGACCACGAAGAAGGTCCCCACCCGCGACTTCTCCGAACGCCTGGACGCCGCCCTCGGCACGGACGGCGTCTTCTCCCGCCTCGTCGGTCTCGTCCTGCGCAGCCAACTGCCCACCTGGTTCCAGCCGTACGCGGAGATGGAGGCGCGGGCCACGTACATCTCCACGTACCAGGCGCAGTTGGTGTACGGGCTGCTGCAGACGGAGGAGTACGCGCGGGCGGTGCTCGCCACGGGTATGCCGGACGATCTGGAGGGACTCGTCGCCGCACGGATGGAGCGCCAGCGCATCCTGGAACGCGAACAGCCGCCGCTCGCCTGGGCGATCCTGGACGAGGCGGTACTGCACCGGCCGATCGGCGGCCCTGAGGTCATGCGAAACCAACTCGGCCGGTTGTTGGAGTTCTCCGCACACCGGTGGATGCGGATCCAGGTGCTTCCCTTCGTAACGGGTGAACACTCAAGTCTGGACGGGTCTTTCACGGTCATGCGATTCGACGACGACCCTGATGTCATCTACACCGAGGACCTCATCTCCGGACATATGACGGCCAGCCCCGAAACTGTCCGGGAGGCCGCGAGCCGTTACGCTCACTTGCAGGCCGCAGCCCTCTCCGTCGGAGAATCGGCGGCGCTGATCGCCCGCGTGATGGAGGAGCGTTATGGCAACCGAGACGACCGTGACCAGTGCGCCGTGGCGTAAGTCCAGCTACAGCGGGAGCACCGGCGGCGAATGCGTCGAGTGCACCGTCACCGGCGGCGCCGCCTGGCGTAAGTCCTCCTACAGCGGAAGCACCGGCGGCGACTGCGTCGAGGTGGCCGACGGCTGCACCGCCTCCGTCCCGGTCCGCGACAGCAAGAACCCGTCCGGGCCCGTGGTCGTCGTGAGCGCGGGCGCCTGGCAGGCCTTCGTCGACGGACTGCGCTGAGACGGCTGCGCTGAGCCGCGCCCCCACAGGAGAACCGTGGCCCGGCCCCGCCCTGCGCGCGGGCCGGGCGCGGGGCCGATAGCGTGCAGAGGTGACCGTGACAGCGCCGTCCCTCCTGTTCCTCGATGTCGACGGACCGCTCCTCCCCTTCGGTGCGAGCCCGCAACAGCGCCCGGACGGCTATCCGGTCTACGAGGCGGCACACGGGTCGGGCGGCACGGAGTCGAATCCGCTGGTCACCCGCATCGACCCGTCCTACGGCCCCCGGCTGCTGACGCTCCCGTGCGAGCTCGTGTGGGCGACCACCTGGATGTCCGATGCCAACGACTGCATCTGCCCCTGGCTCGGCCTGCCCGAACTACCGTTGGTCGACTGGCCCGACCCCGCGCCCGAGGAGCCGCCGGGGCTGCACTGGAAGACGCCGGGGCTGGTCGGATGGGCGGCCGGACGTCCCTTCGCCTGGGTCGACGACGAGATCACGGATACCGACCGCGCCTGGGTGGCAGAACACCACCCTCCGGGCCTCGCCCTCCTGCACCACGTCGAGGCCTGGCGGGGCCTGACGGACGCCGATTTCACCGCTCTGGACGCCTGGCTGCGGCAGACGACAGGCTGATCCGGACCTTCGCCGCCGCCCTGCTCACCCGCTCACGGAAGTGACCGTGTGAGCCAGACCAGTTCCCCCTTCTCCTTCGCGTCGTCCTCCGCCGCGACGTGGTCCCGCTCGAAGCCCAGCTTCTCCAGCACACGGAACGACGGCGCGTTCCAGTCCCTCACCGTCGACCAGAGCCTCGTCCGGCCCGTGGCGGCCGCCGCGCCGAGCACCGCACGGGCGGCCTCGGTGGCGTAACCCCGCCCGTGCGCTCGCCGGAACAGCTCGCACGCGATCTCGGGCTCGTCCAGGGTGGACCGGCCGATGATCAGCCCGCAGTACCCGATCAAGTCGCCCTCCTCACGGCGCCGGATCGGCAGCAGGGCGATACCCGTGGACTCCATGTCCGCGATCATCTCGACGATCGACGCACGGGTGTGCTCGACCGTCCTGGTCTTCCCGTCCTCGCGTTCGGCCATCAGCGCGTTCACCTCGACGGCGTCCGACTCGGCCCACGGGCGCAAGGTGAGCCGCTCGGTCTCCAGGTGGAACGGCATCGTCCTGTAACCCGTCATGAACTCTCCTCATCACAGAGCGTGAAGTCACTCCAACGGACGAAGACTGCCCCATGCCGAAGATCGTTTCCAGGGCATGACGACGAACACCTCGGCCGGTCCCCGGCCGACGGGCCGCATGGCCCGTGCGTGCGCCACCGCTCTCGCCGCGGTGAGCGCCGCGCTCCTGCCCGTCTCCTCGGCAGACGCGGCAACCCTCGACGCCCACGTCAACTACCAGAAGACGGACGGGTGGGGGGTCACCCAGTACGACGTCCGCTTCAACGGGACGGTCAGCAGTGACGGCCCGCGCAACTACACGGTCAAGGGCGTCCTCGACGCCTACTGCCACCACGGCACCATCACCGGCCAGTCCGTGACGCTGGGCTACCGCAACTGGAACGGCACCTGGAAGTACAAGAGTTACTGGTGCACGGACACGCCGGTGAACATCGACGTCCGCTCCGAGCGCCACGAGAACGGTTCGGTCGAGCTGGTGGTGGGCGCCACCAGCGGAATCGCCAACACCTACCAGTACGGGAACGTGGAGTTCTACCAGATCGGCTGAGCCCGGAGCACTCCCACGAGTGGCACCGTGCCGCGGCATGCGGGGCAGTGCCACTCGTCCGCGCCGCCCGCGTCCTGACGTCCCCGTCGGCATCGGACCTGACACGGATCGATGGTTCCTACGCCTCCGCCGAGGGCTTCTCCCGTGCGGGCACCCAGGGTTCCGGCAGAGCCTCCGGCCCGTCCAGAGCGTGGCGGAGCTTCTGCTTGAAGCTCCTCGGCGGGGCCTGCACCTCCTCCTGCTTGTGGACGAGACGTGCCACGGTCACGCGGATGTGGCAGTCGCGGTGCTGCTGCTTGAGCCGGACCAGCCAGGAGCCGTCGGGAGCGAGGAAGACGCTGCGGGCGGGGACGTCACCGGGGCGGGAATGGCGGGCGAGGAGCGCCGGCACGTAACGCAGCGCCGCGTCCTCGGCCACCGCGAGCGCGTCCGCCTCCACGCCGCTGATGTGATGGCTCGCCACCAGGGTCCAGCGGTGCAGTTTCAGATCGTTGCCGTCGGCGTTCCGGGACTCACGAGTGTCCTCCTCGATGAGGACGTACCACTGCGCCGTCATGGCCGGAGCGTAACCATTTTCGAGCGCCGTCCGCACCGGACTCCGATAGATTCATTCGCCATGCGATCACGTGAGTTCGACCTCGACTTCCGTCACCGCGCCGGGAAGACACGCAACTGGGGCCTGGCCCTGCTCGCCCTGGCCACCCTGCTGTGGACCTGGTGCGCCGTACTGATCCTGCTGCCGTACGAGGTGGACCGCAAACCCGACGACCAGTACCCGGCCGAGTGCGAGTCGCGGCTGCTCACCGATCGCGGCACCGCCAACGAGGGCCGTGGCCCCGGAGGTTACTGCGCGGACGAGCGTGACTGGCCGGAGGCGCTGGCCGTGCTCGGCCTCTCGCTCCCCGTGTCCCTGGCCGGGGTCGCCTTGTTCACCGTCGGCACCGTCTCGCGCCGGATGAGCGGCCACGGCCAGGCCATGCGCGAGCTGGACGGACTCGCCGACGCGGCGGAAAGCCGCGCTTCGAAGGGCAACTGACGTTCCGACATGAGCAGTACGGGAGAACACCTGATCCGACTGCCCGAGGGCTCCTGGTGGGACTGGGACGTGGTCACCTGGAACGCCGGGGAGCTGCGCCTCGCCGCCTCCCATGACCTGACCTACGCCCACGGGCTGGAGCTGGTCTTCGACGATCCTCTCTTCGTCAGCTGCCCGTCGAGCTTCCAGGATCCGGTGTTCCGCGCCCCATCGCCCGCCGAGACCGCCGAGGTCGCGCGTCACCTCGGCGAGGAGCCACCCGTCCTGGTCGCCTTCGAGGCGGACGCCGGCGGACGAGAGCCGGTCCCGTGCCTCATCGCCGCCGAGCGGGTCGGGATCGTCCGGGAGACGGTCCTGAGGTACTGGCGCGCTGACGCTGCCCCGGGGCAGCGCTTCACGCCCTGGGTGCGTTCGCCCTGAGGCGCGGACACCGGACCGTGGCCGACCGGTGCCCGGCGGATCGGGCCACCGGTGCGCTCAGCGCGTGACGAGGACCTTGCTGAGCACCGGCAGGTGGTCGGAGGCGGTCGGCTCGCCGCTCACGACGCGGGTGATCAGCGGCTTGACGTCCTTGGTGGTGTAGATGACGTCGATCCGCTTCGTCGGCGCCTCGACCGGGTAGGTGCCGCCGTCGCCCTTGGGGTGCAGGGACCTCGCCCAGGCATCGGTGTACGCCTGCTGAAGCGGCTGCGACTCCGGGGCGTCCGGCAGGGCGTTGAAGTCACCGACCAGGATTCCGGGCTTGTTCGCACCGATCAGGTCCACGACCTGGGCGGACTGCCGGAGCCGGTCGGTCTGTGAACTGGCGGCCAGGTGGGTGTTGTAGAACTCCACCTTCCTGCCGTGGACGTCGATCGTGGCGTGCAGCAGGCCTCGCTGCTCCTGGTCGGGCGACCTGGACAGCCAGGTGTTCTCCGACGCGGTGATCGGGTAGCGGGAGAGGATCGCCGTGCCGTACTGCACCCGGTGGTCGCTTCCGGCCGGCGGGGCGTTGTCGATGTTGGCGCCGAACACGACGTGCCAGCCCAGCCGTTCGGCGAGCTCGGCGGCCTGATCGGCCCACTCGCTGCGCGCCGAGTAGTGGTTGTCGACCTCCTGGAGGCCCACCACGTCGGCGCCGCTGCCCCGGACCACACGGGCGATCCGGTCGAGGTCCAGCACGTCGTCGGTGCCCTGGGCGTGGTGGATGTTGAAGGACATCACGTCCAGGACGCGGGGCCCGGGGCGGGAGGCCGCCGAGGCCTGCGCCACGGAGCCGGCGGTGGCGAGGGCGACGACGGTGGCGAGTACGGGCAGGGTGCGTCGGAGCACGAGGGCCTCCTGGGGTGCGGTTTCGCGGGCGGCACCGATCGTTGCCCCGTCCACCGACGTGCCGGTGACCGCGAGGTGAAGACCGGCCCGCCTCCGGATGGCCGCCTGCCGCACCCGCGCGAGGGCTGCGGCCCTCACACCGAGGCGAGCTCCCAGAGCAGCACCTCGGCCGGCACCGCCGCCGAGAGCTCCAGCCCCTTGGCTCCCGTGATCCGCGCCGAGTCGCCCGCCCCCAGTTCCTCTCCCCCGAGGGCCACCCGCCCCCTCACGACGTGGACGTAGACGCCGACCGCGTCCGGGACCGCGGTCCGCTCGCCCTCGGCGATCCGCCGGACGTGCAGCATCGCGCCGGCGCCGGGCAGGGCGTAGGGGGTGGAGTCGGCTATCCCGGCGACATGGGTGTAGGAAGGCTCCCCGCCCGCCTCGGACGGGGCCAGCCACATCTGGACGAAGGTCAGCGGGACGTCCCCGTCGTTGCGTTCGACGTGCCGCACCCCGCCGGCCGAGCTCAGGTGCTGGACGTCTCCCGCGCGCACCACGCTCGCGTGCCCGGCCGTGTCCCGGTGGGTGAGTTCCCCCTCGACGACCCAGGTGACGATCTCGGTGTGACTGTGCGGGTGCTCGCCGAACCCCGCCCCGGGGGCCAGTCGCTCCTCGTTGCAGGCCAGGATCGGCCCGAAGCGCAGGTTGTCCGGATCGTAGAACCGTCCGAAGGAGAAGGCGTGCAGCGTCTCGATGCCCGCGGAGTCACCCGTTCCTCCCGGGTCTCCGCCGCGGAAGCGGTCGCGGGAGCGGCGTACGTCGATCACTCCCCCACGGTATCCCCGCCGGCCCGCGTTCCGCCCCGGCCATCCGGGCACCTGTCCCGATAAGGCAGTCTTGTGTGCGTGCCCCGACCCGATCCTGAGCAGCCCGCCACGCATGACGCCCATCTGCACGCCGCGACCCTGAAACGGCTGGAGCAGTCCTCCGGCCGGCTGGCCGCCAACGCCATCGCCCGCATGGACGAGGCGCTGCCGTGGTACCGGGCGATGCCACCGGAGAACCGGTCCTGGATCGGCCTGGTGGCCCAGGCCGGTATCGCCGCGTTCACGGAGTGGTTCCGGCACCCTGAGACGCCGCAGGCCATCTCGACCGATGTCTTCGGCACGGCCCCCCGCGAGCTGACCCGGGCGATCACCCTGCGTCAGACCGTCGAGATGGTGCGGACGACGATCGAGGTCATGGAGGCCGCGATCGAGGAGGTCGCGGCGCCCGGCGACGAGTCGGTGCTGCGCGAGGCACTGCTCGTCTACGCGCGCGAGATCGCCTTCGCGACCGCCCAGGTGTACGCGCAGGCGGCCGAGGCCCGGGGCGCCTGGGACGCGCGGCTGGAGTCGCTGGTGGTGAACGCGGTGCTGTCCGGGGAGGCCGACGAGGGCGCGGTCTCCCGGGCCGCCGCCCTCGGCTGGAACTCCCCCGAACACGTGTGCGTCGTCCTCGGTACGGCGCCCGAGGGTGACAGCGAGCTGACGGTGGAGGCGATCCGGCGGGCCGCCCGGCACGCCAAGCTCCAGGTGCTGACCGGGGTGCTCGGACACCGGCTGGTCGTGATCGCGGGCGGCAGCGACAACCCCCTGAACGTCGCGAAGTCCCTGATCGGACCGTATGCGGCCGGCCCGGTCGTAGCCGGTCCCGTGGTGCCCGACCTGCTCGCCGCGACCCGGTCCGCGCAAGCCGCCGCGGCCGGTCTCAGGGCTTGTTCGGCGTGGCAGGACGCCCCGAGGCCCGTCCTGTCGGACGATCTCCTTCCGGAGCGTGCGATGGCGGGCGACCCCGCCGCGCGCGATCAGCTGGTGGAGGAGATCTACAGACCGCTCGAAGAAGCGGGTTCGGCACTTCTGGAGACGCTGAGTGTGTACCTGGAGCAGGCCAGCAGCCTTGAGGGCGCGGCAAGGATGCTGTTCGTGCACCCCAATACCGTGCGCTACCGGCTCCGACGTGTGACCGACGTCACCGGATGGTCACCCTCCGACGTGCGTTCCGCCTTCACGCTGCGGATCGCCCTCATCCTGGGGCGCTTGGCCGACGCCGACCCCCAGTCCTAGACTTTTGTCGAAGTTCAACAATTCCCCCGACGGTTCTTCGTCCCTGTCCCCACGGGTGTCCGGGGCCGTCCACAAGAGAGAGTGTGAGTGTGCTCGTACTCGTCGCTCCCGGCCAAGGCGCTCAGACGCCAGGCTTCCTGACTCCCTGGCTCGAACTCCCCGGTGCCGCCGACCGCATCGCGGAATGGTCGGACGCCATCGAGCTCGACCTTGCCCACTACGGCACGAAGGCCGACGCGGACGCGATCCGCGACACGGCCGTGGCGCAGCCGCTGCTGGTCGCCGCGGGCCTTCTGTCCGCGGCCGCACTGGACGCCTCGCCCGGCGTCGTCGCCGGACACAGCGTCGGTGAGATCACCGCCGCCGCGTTCGCGGGCGTCATCGAGGAGAAGGCGGCACTCGGTTTCGTGCGCACCCGGGGGCTCGGCATGGCCGAGGCCGCCGCGGTCACCGAGACCGGAATGGCCGCCCTTCTCGGTGGAGACCCCGAGGTCACCGTCCCGCACCTGGAGAAGCTGGGGCTCACCCCGGCGAACGTCAACGGCGGTGGCCAGATCGTCGCCGCGGGCACCGCGGCCCAGATCGCCGCGCTGACCGGGGACATGCCCGAGGGCGTCCGCCGCGTGGTGCCGCTCAAGGTGGCCGGTGCGTTCCACACGCACCACATGGCTCCGGCCGTGGAGAGGCTGCGTGAGGCTGCCGCCACCCTGAAGGTCGCCGACCCGAAGGTCACGTACGTCTCCAACGCCGACGGGAAGACGGTCGCCGACGGCGCCGAGGTCATCTCGCGGCTCGTCGGCCAGGTCGCCAACCCGGTCCGCTGGGACCTGTGCATGGAGACGTTCGCCGAGCTCGGGGTCACGGCTCTGATCGAGGCCGCGCCGGGCGGGACCCTCGTCGGGCTCGCCAAGCGCGCTCTGCCCGGCGTGAAGACGCTCGCGCTCAAGACCCCCGACGACCTCGACGCGGCCCGCGCGCTCATCTCCGAGCACGCGGGCGCCTAAGGAGCCCGAGCATGTCGAAGATCAAGCCCAGCAAGGGCGCCCCGTACGCACGGATCATCGGTGTCGGCGGCTACCGCCCCACCCGTGTCGTGCCGAACGAGGTGATCCTCGAGACGATCGACTCGTCCGACGAGTGGATCCGCTCCCGCTCCGGTATCGCCACCCGCCACTGGGCCTCCGACGAGGAGACCGTGTCGATGATGTCCGTGGAGGCCTCGGGGAAGGCCATCGCGGACGCCGGGATCACGCCCGAGCAGATCGGCGGGGTCATCGTCTCCACCGTCTCGCACTTCAAGCAGACCCCCGCGGTCGCGACCGAGATCGCGCACCGGATCGGCGCGGGCAAGCCCGCCGCCTTCGACATCTCCGCCGGCTGCGCGGGCTTCGGCTACGGCCTGACGCTCGCCAAGGGCATGATCGTCGAGGGTTCGGCAGAGTACGTACTTGTCATCGGTGTCGAGCGGCTGAGCGACCTCACCGACCTGGAGGACCGTGCGACGGCCTTCCTCTTCGGTGACGGCGCCGGCGCCGTCGTGGTCGGCCCGTCGCAGGAAGCCGCCATAGGTCCCACGGTGTGGGGCTCCGAAGGCGACAAGTCCGAGACGATCAAGCAGACCGTGGCCTGGAACGAGTTCCAGATCGGCGACGTCTCGAACCTGCCGCTCGACTCGAAGGGCGAGGTCAAGTTCCCCGCCATCACGCAGGAGGGTCAGGCGGTCTTCCGCTGGGCCGTCTTCGAGATGGCGAAGGTCGCCCAGCAGGCGCTGGAAGCGGCCGGGATCTCCCCGGACGACCTGGATGTCTTCATTCCGCACCAGGCCAACATGCGGATCATCGACTCGATGGTGAAGACGCTCAAGCTGCCGGAGCACGTCACGGTCGCCCGTGACGTGGAAACCACCGGCAACACGTCGGCCGCCTCGATTCCGCTCGCTATGGAGCGGCTTCTGGCGACCGGTCAGGCCAAGAGCGGCGACACGGCGCTCATCATCGGCTTCGGGGCGGGTCTCGTCTACGCCGCGACGGTCGTTACCCTCCCCTAGGCACCTCGGACTTTTCCGGTCCGCATGCCCAGACCCTGCAGAAACATATAGAAGGAGCGCCAACATGGCCGCCACCCAGGAAGAGATCGTCAGCGGTCTCGCCGAGATCGTCAACGAGATCGCCGGTATCCCGGTCGAGGACGTCCAGCTGGACAAGTCCTTCACCGACGACCTGGACGTCGACTCGCTGTCCATGGTCGAGGTCGTCGTCGCCGCCGAGGAGCGCTTCGACGTCAAGATCCCCGACGAGGACGTCAAGAACCTCAAGACGGTCGGCGATGCTGCCGAGTACATCCTGAAGCACCAGAACTGATCCCAGTTCGTCCCGTGTGTCGCCACCCGGCGGTGGCGCCGCTGATTCACGACCCTCTACACGTGGAGAAGATTTTCCAGTGAGCCCGACCAATCGCACCGTGGTCGTCACCGGTATCGGCGCAACCACTCCGCTGGGTGGCGACTCCGCATCGACCTGGGAAGGTCTGATGGCCGGCCGTTCCGGCGTCAAGCCTCTCGAGGGCGAACGTTTCGCCGAACTGCCCGTCCGCATCGCCGCCCTCGCCGCCGTCGACCCCGGCGAAGTGCTGCCCCGTCCCCTCGCCCGCAAGCTGGACCGCTCGGCGCAGTTCGCGCTGATCGCCGCCCGCGAGGCGTGGGCGGACGCCGGCTTCACCGGCAAGGCCGGTGAGGACGAGAAGATCCAGCCCGAGCGTCTGGGTTCGGTCATCGCCTCCGGCATCGGCGGCGTGATCACCCTGCTCGACCAGTACGACGTGCTGAAGGAGAAGGGCGTACGCCGCGTCTCCCCGCACACCGTTCCCATGCTCATGCCCAACGGCCCGGCCGCCAACGTCGGTCTCGAGGTCAACGCCCAGGCCGGAGTCCACACCCCGGTCTCCGCCTGCGCGTCGGGTGCCGAGGCCATCGGGTACGCCGTCGAGATGATCCGCACCGGCCGTGCCGACGTGGTCGTCGCCGGTGGCACCGAGGCGGCCATCCACCCGCTGCCGATCGCCGCGTTCGCCAACATGATGGCGATGTCCAAGAGCAACGAGGAGCCCGAGAAGGCTTCTCGCCCCTACGACACCGCCCGTGACGGCTTCGTCCTCGGCGAGGGCGCCGGTGTCGTGATCCTGGAGTCCGCGGAGCACGCCGCCGCGCGTGGCGCCAAGGTCTACTGCGAGGTGCTGGGCCAGGGCCTTTCGGCCGACGCCCACCACATCGCGCAGCCCGAGCCCACCGGGCGCGGCATCGCCGCGGCGATGCAGAACCTGCTGGACTCCACCGACCTGAAGCCGTCGGAGGTCGTGCACCTGAACGCGCACGCCACCTCCACGCCGCAGGGTGACATCGCCGAGATCAAGGCGCTGCGCGCCGTGCTGGGCGATGACCTGGACCACGTCGCCATCTCGGCCACGAAGTCGATGACCGGCCACCTGCTGGGTGGCGCGGGCGGCATCGAGACGGTGGCGACCGTGCTGGCCCTGCACCACCGCACGGCTCCGCCGACCATCAACGTCGACGACCTCGACGAGGCCGTCGAGGCGGACATCGTGCGCGGCGGGCCGCGTGCGCTGCCCGAGGGTTCGATCGCCGCGATCAACAACTCGTTCGGCTTCGGCGGCCACAACGTGGTCCTGGCGTTCCGTTCGGTCTGATCCACCGCCCGTCAGGGCGTCCGACCGGCAGAGGCCGCTCCCGTACCGGGAGCGGCCTCTTGCGCTCCCCGGCGCGGGAACGTTTCAGCAGGGGCGGGGAGACAGGGTGGGACTGCGCCGGTGGCGCGTCAGACCACCTGGTGGAGCCAGCGGACCGGGGCGCCTTCGCCCGCGTGCCGGAAGGACTCCAGTTCGTCGTCCCAGGGCTTGCCGAGGAGACCGGCGACCTCGGTCTCCAGGTCCGACTCACCCCGCAGGGACCTGGCCAGGGCCGCCCTCAGCCGGTCCTCCGGGACGAGGATGTCACCGTTCATCCCGGTGACGGCGTGGAAGATGCCGAGCCCGGGTGTGGAGCTGTATCGCTCCCCCTCGGCCGTGGGGCAGGGTTCCGCCGTCACCTCGAAGCGCAGCAGGTCCCAGCCGCGGAGCGACGACGCCAGCTCCGAGGCCGTGCCGGCTCTGCCCTTCCAGGAGAATTCGGAACGCCAGGTGCCGGGCGCGGCCGGCTGTCTGATCCAGTCCAGCTGGACCCGCACACCGAGCACACCCCCCACCGCCCATTCGACATGCGGGCACAGCGCGCGCGGTGCGGAGTGAACGTACAGGACTCCACGTGTCGTCACCGGGACCTCCAAGGTGGGACGAGGTTCGCCTTCCCCAGCGGCCTCGCGCCCGTACCGCCTCTTCCCGGCCGGCTCCCGAGGTTGTCATCAGTAAACAGCATCGGGAGTGAATCTCCTGAAAAGGGACAGTATGTGACGTGAGCTAACGTACCGGACCCGTCCATGAACACACAGGCCGGTGGTGCGCCACTGGTTCGACGGGGAAAAGCTACCGTGCGCCGGGGGCGCTTGGGTGACGTACCGTCGGTCCCGGGCCCCTGATTCCTCAGCATTCACCCGCGAGGGCGTGAGGGCCCGCCACCTGGGGCTGTCCGGTTGTGCCAGGGGCACAATCACCCGCGTGACCTGAGGGGAATCAGGGATGCCTGAGCATTCGTCATGCCGTCGTGTCCGGCGTTGCGCGGTCACCCTGACGGCGGTCGTGGCAGCCGGATCCGCAGTGCTGACCGGCTGCACGTCGGACGGCGACGGACCCGCTCGCGGCGGTTCCGCCACCCGGAGCCCCGCACCCGCCCCGGCTCCGGCGTGGGACGCGAGGCCCGCTTCGATCGCCGCGGTCGGTGACTCGATCACCCGCGGCTTCGACGCCTGCTCGGTGTTCGCCGACTGCCCCGAGGTGTCGTGGGCCACGGGGACCGACGGCGCGGTCCGGAGCCTCGCCGTGCGCCTCCTCGGGGCGTCGAAGGCGGTCACGCACAGCTGGAACCACGCCGTGTCGGGCGCCCGGATGGCCCAGCTGCCCGAGCAGATGGCCCAGGCGGCGAAGGAGAGGCCCGAGCTGGTCACGGTCATGATCGGGGCCAACGACGCCTGCCGGGACTCGGTGCGGCTGATGACCCCGGTGGCGGACTTCAGGACCTCTTTCGAGGCATCGGTACGGCGGTTGCGCGCGGCGGCGCCGAAGGCGCAGATCTACGTGTCCAGCGTGCCGGACCTCAAGCGCCTCTGGTCGACAGGGCGGGAGAACCCGCTGGGCAAGCAGATCTGGAAGCTCGGGATCTGCCGGTCGATGCTGGCGGACGCCGACGACATGGGCGCGGCGGCCGTGGCACGGCGCGAAGCGGTCCGGGCGCGGGTGGTGGCGTACAACGAGGTGCTGCGGGAGGTCTGCGCGCGGGACGAGCGGTGCCGCTACGACGGCGGGGCGGTGTTCGACTACCGGTTCACCGGGAAGCAGCTGAGCGAGTGGGACTGGTTCCACCCGGGGCGCGACGGGCAGGCCAGGCTCGCTGAGATCGCCTACCGCAATGTCACCGCGGCCGCGCCCCCGGCGTAAAGTCCTTGATCGTGACGACGGGTACAGCGGTAGCGAACGAAGACTTCTCCACACGCACGGACGGTACGCCGGTCCGGCGCTGGACCCTGGAACGCGCCGGCACCCGGGTGCGGGTACTGACGTACGGCGCCCTGGTGCAGTCGGTCGAGGTGCCCGGCCGGGACGGCACCCGAGCCGAGGTCGCCCTCGGGCTGCCCGACGTCAAGGCGTACGAGACGCACCCGAGCCCGTACTTCGGCGCCACGGTCGGCCGGTACGCGAACCGGATCGCGGGCGGCGCGTTCGCGATCGACGGGCGGACGTACCGGGTGACGCCCAACGAGGGGCGCAACACCCTGCACGGCGGTGCGGTCGGGTTCGACAAGCGCGTGTGGGAGGCGCGGGAGGTGCCGGGCGGGGTGCGGTTCTCCCTCGTCTCCGAGGACGGCGAGGAGGGGTTCCCCGGGCGGCTGGAGGTCTCGGTGACGTACACCCTCGACGAGGACGGCGCGCTGCGGATCGGCTACCGGGCGACGACGGACGCCCCGACGGTGGTGAACCTGACCAACCACACGTACTGGAACCTCGCCGGGGCCGGCAGCGGGAACGCGCTGGGCCAGGAGCTGCGGATCGCCGCCGGGCGGATCACCCCGGCGGACGAGCAGTCCCTGCCGACCGGTGCCTTCCTGCCGGTGGAGGGCACCCGGTACGACTTCCGGGAGCCGAGGCCGGTGGGGCCCGGTCACGACACGAACTACGTGCTGGAGGAGACCGGCGGGAAGCCGGTCGCCGAGCTGCACGACCCGGCGTCCGGACGCCTGCTGACCGTCCGTACGACGGAGCCGGGGCTCCAGCTGTACACCGCCGACCATCTCGGCGGGAGCCCCTTCGAGCCGTGCGCGGGGATCGCCCTGGAGACACAGCACTTCCCGGACTCGCCGAACCGCCCGGAGTTCCCGAGCACCGTGCTGAGGCCGGGCGAGGAGTTCACCTCGACGACGGTGTACGGGTTCTCCGTGCGCTGAGCCCGTGCGGTCCCGCGTGCGCTCAGTCCTTGCGCAGGGAGTGCGGCGCGGGTGCGGGCGCGGGCCGCTCCTCCGCCTCCCCGGTGAGCTCGCGGGCCAGCAGGGTGGCACCGGCGACCGCGCCCGGCATCAGGAACACGGCGACGAACGGGACGACGAAGGCCAGCGCCAGCGGGACCCCGAAGCCCAGGACCGCCCAGCGCCTGCCGCGGAGCAGCACCAGCCGGTCCTTGAGGACCATGCCCCGGCGCTGGAGGGCGACGGCGGTGAGTTCCTCGGAGAGGAAGTAGCCGGAGACGCAGAAGCCGAGGGCGGGGATCACGGTCTGGCCGACGACGGGGATGAAGCCGAGGGCGAAGAGCAGCACTCCGTAGGCCGCGACGCGCAGCAGGATGCGGACGGAGTCTCGGGCGGAGATCCACAGCTCCCGCCAGAACGGCAGTCCCGACTCGGGCACCTCGCCGCCCTCGCCGCGTTCGACCTCCTCGGAGAGGGACTCGTAGAACGGCTGGCCGATCAGCAGGGTGACCGCGGTGAAGGTGATGACCGCGAGGAATATCCCCAGCACGAAGATCAGGACGGTCAGGCCGTTGCGGAGCAGTCCGAGCCAGGGCGAGGACCAGTCGTCGGCGAACGGGGTCGCCCAGGCGGCGAGGTCGTCGGCGCCGTAGCCCAGGCCGGTGAGCGCGCCCGCGTACACGACGAGGGTGATGAGTGCGGGGAGCAGGCCGATGCCGAACCACCTGCCGTGCCCGAAGGCCCAGCGCTGGCCCTTGACCAAGTAACCGAATCCCGCCCCGAGATCACTCATGGCGTCAGCGTACTTGCGCAGGCCATTGACACCTTCCCCGGCCCGTTTTAACGTCACGCCAGCATTTCGAACGAGTGACGAAATACCGAACACGTGGAGAGGCAACACCCGTGCGCATCACCGGAATCAGCACGCATGTCGTCGGGACGCCGTGGCGCAACCTCACGTACGTCCAGGTGCACACCGACGAGGGCCTCACGGGGGTCGGCGAGACCCGGATGCTGGGCCGCACGGACGCTCTGCTCGGCTACCTGCGGGAGGCGTCGGTCAACCACATCACCGGCTCCGACCCGTTCGCGGTCGAGGATCTCGTCAAGCGCATGAAGTACGGCGACTACGGGCGTGCCGGGGAGATCGTGATGTCCGGCATCGCGGTCATCGAGATGGCCTGCTGGGACATCAAGGGCAAGGCTCTGGGCGTCCCCGTCTGGCAGCTGCTCGGCGGGAAGGTCACCGACCGCGTCAAGGCGTACGCCAACGGCTGGTACACCACCGAGCGCACCCCGGAGGCGTACCACAAGGCCGCCCAGGGGGTCGTCGAGCGGGGTTACCGCGCGCTGAAGATCGACCCGTTCGGGACGGGCCACTTCGAGCTGGGCCAGGAGGAGACCCGGTACGCCGTGTCCCTGATCGAGGCGGTGCGGGACGCCATCGGCCCCGACGCCGAGCTGATGCTGGAGATGCACGGCCGGTTCAGTCCGTCCACGGCGGTACGCATCGCCCGGGAGATGGCGCCGTTCCGCCCGGCGTGGCTGGAGGAGCCGGTGCCGCCGGAGAACCTCAAGGCGCTGAGCAAGGTCGCGGAGAAGGTGGACCTGCCGATCGCGACGGGTGAACGCATCCACGACCGGATCGAGTTCCGGGAGCTCTTCGAGTCGCAGGCCGTCGACATCATCCAGCCGGACGTCGGCCACATCGGCGGCATCCTGGAGACCCGCAAGCTCGCCGCGACGGCGGAGACGCACTACACGCTGATCGCCCCGCACAACGTGGGCGGGTCCGTGCTGACGGCGGCCAGCCTCCAGGTCGCCGGCTGCACCCCGAACTTCAAGATCCTCGAGCACTTCAACGACTTCGCCGACGCGGACATCAAGAAGGTCGTCAAGGGCGCTCCCACGGTCGACCCGGAGACCGGCTGCTTCGAACTCTCCGACGCCCCGGGGCTCGGAGTGGAGCTCGACGTCGACGCGGCGGCGGAGTTCCCGCAGCAGCAGGCACGGTTCGACCTGTGGGCCGAGGGCTGGGAGAAGAGGCAGCCCAAGTGAGTCCGCTCTCCCGCTCGCTGACCGTGGAGCGGCCCGGCAGTCACCGGCTCACCGAGGGCCCGCTCCCGGAGCCGGGCCCCGGCGAGGTGAGGGTGCGGGTCGCCGCGGCCGGGATCTGCATGAGCGACCGCGAGGTGTACGACGGCCGCCGCGACCCGGCGTACGTGCGGTATCCCGTGGTGCCCGGGCACGAGTGGTCGGGCACCGTCGACGCGGTGGGCGAGGGCGTCGATCCCGCGCTGACCGGACGCCGCACGGTCGCCGAGGGCTTCCGGGCCTGCGGGCGCTGCGAGCGGTGCAGGTGCGGGGAGACCTCGCTGTGCTCGGCGGGGTACGACGAGACGGGCTTCACCCGCCCCGGGGCCTTCGCCGACCACCTGGTGGTCCCGGCGCGGCTGCTGCATCCGCTGGCCGGCGACGCCGACCTGCGGGCCGCGGCCCTGCTGGAGCCGGCGGCGGTGGTCGCGGCCGCCGTACGGGCCGGGGCGCCCGAGCCGGGTGAGCGGATCGCCGTGCTGGGCGCCGGCACACTGGGCCTGCTGGCGGTGCAGCTGCTGGCCGCGGTGTCGCCCGCCGAGCTCACCGTGGTCGACCCGCGGAAGGACCGCGCCCTGCTGGCCCTGGACTTCGGGGCCGGGGAGGTCAGGACTCCGGGCGAGGCCGGGGAGGTACGGGGCCGGTACGACCTGGTGGTGGAGACGGCGGGCGCACCGTCCACGGCGGCGGACGCCTGCCTGCTGGCCCGCAGGGGCGGCAGGGTGGTGCTGACCGGGATGTTCGCCCCGGGTGCCACGGGCATCGATCCGGTGCATCTCTCGCTCAGTCAGCTCACGGTGCGCAGCGTCTTCGGAGCCCCCTCTTCGGCGTGGTCCTACGCGGTGCGCGCCTTCACGGCGGGGCTGCTCGACCCCGCTCCGCTCATCACCCACGAGTTCCCGCTGGAGCGGTTCGCCGACGCCGTCGCACTGGTGGGATCCGGGGATCCGGAGACCGGGAAGGTGCTGCTACGGCCCTGAGGGCCCGCCCGGAAGACGCTCCGGCGCGGTCGCGACCTGACCGCCGCCGCGCCGGAGCCGCCCCAACGATCCGAACTTCGTCCGATATACCGAACGTGAAGGACCAGTCGTGAACGACACCCCCGCCACCATCCCCGGCACCGGCGGTGCCCGCCGTCCCGGTGACACCGCACTGGCCGCGCTCGGTCTGGGCCCCGCACCGCTCTCCCCTGCGGACGCGTCCCCTCACTCCTTCCCCTGCGGGGGGAGCTGGCGCACCGAGGTGCCGTCCGTGGAGGGCCCCGAGGCCCTCGGGGTCGTGCTCGAGGAGGCGGCGCGGCTCGATGTGCCGGTCCACCGCATCAGCCAGGGCAGCGGCATCTGGATGCTGACCGACGCGGAGATCACCGAGATGGTGGAGAGCTGCGCCGAACGGGGCATCGAGCTCTGCCTGTTCACCGGCCCCCGTGGCACCTGGGACACCGGAGCCTCGGTGCGCACCGACTCGGGCGGCGCGGGGCTGCGCTCCCGGGGCCACGACGCCCTGGCCGGCTGCGTCGAGGACGCCCTGCGGGCCACCTCGCTGGGCGTGAAGTGCCTGCTCGTGGCCGACGAGGGGGTGCTGTGGACCTTGCACCGGATGCGCGAGCAGGGTGCCCTGCCGGCGGACACCACCTTCAAGGTGTCGGCGCTCATCGGGCCCGTGAACCCGGCGTCGTACGCCGTGTTCGAGCAGCTCGGCGCGGACTCGGTCAACGTCCCGTCGGATCTGACGCTCGCCCAGTTCACCGAGATCCGGCGGGTTTCCAGGGCGCCGATGGATCTCTACATCGAGGCTCCGGACGACCTGGGCGGCTATGTGCGGATGTACGAGGTCGCCGAGCTGATCCGGCGCGGCGCCCCGCTGTACCTGAAGTTCGGCCTCTCCAAGTCGCCCGGCATCTACCCGTACGGGCAGCACCTGCGTGAACTGGCCCTGGCCACGGCCAGGGAGCGGGTGCGGCGCGGACGGCTGGCGCTGGACCTGCTCGCCCGTCACGGAGCGGACGGCGGGATGGCGGAGCTCGGCAGCCGGCTGCCGGGGAAGCTCAACAGGTTCGCGATCTCGTCATAACGCTTCGGACACTATCTCACCAAAAGAAGACACAGCCGCGCACAATCCCACACACCTGTTCTCGGTCGAGCCGCACCGGCGTTCCGGAGCGACCGGACCGGGCCGTGACCCCACATCAAGGATGATGACCATGCGCAACCGCAGAGCCGCACTTGCCGCCGTCGCCTCCGCCGCCACCCTCGCCCTGGCCCTGACCGCTTGCGGCCAGAGCAGCGAGGGCGGCAGCGAGGAGGACAAGGGGGGTTCGGAGGGCGCCACCATCGGCGTCGCGATGCCGACCAAGTCCTCCGAGCGCTGGATATCCGACGGCGCCAACGTCGTGAAGGAGCTCAAGGGCAAGGGCTACAAGACCAAGCTCGTCTACGGCGAGGACGACCCGGACCAGCAGGTCTCCCAGATCGAGAACATGATCACCCAGGGTGTGGACGCCCTGATCATCGCCGCGATCGACAACAAGTCCCTCGGCAACGTGCTCCAGCAGGCCAAGGACGCCGACATCCCGGTGATCTCCTACGACCGGCTGATCCTCGGCACGGAGAACGTCGACTACTACGCCTCGTTCGACAACGAGAAGGTGGGCGAGCTCCAGGGCACGTACATCGTCGACAAGCTCGGTCTGGGGGACGGCAAGAAGGGCCCCTTCAACATCGAGCTGTTCGCCGGGTCCAACGACGACAACAACACCAAGTACTTCTTCCAGGGCGCGATGAACGTCCTCAAGCCCTACGTGGACAAGGGCGAACTGGTCGTCCGGTCGAAGCAGACCGCCCTCAACCAGGTCACCACCCTGCGCTGGGACGGCGGCACCGCGCAGAAGCGCATGGACGACCTCCTCACCTCCAGCTACCGCAGCTCCCGGGTCGACGCCGTGCTCTCGCCGTACGACGGCATCTCCATCGGCATCCTCTCCGCCCTGAAGTCGGACGGCTACGGCTCCAAGGCCAAGCCCATGCCGGTCGTCACGGGCCAGGACGCCGAGGTCGCCTCGGTGAAGTCGATCATCACCGGTGAGCAGACGCAGACCGTCTACAAGGACCTGCGCCAGCTCGCCAAGGTCGCGTCGAACATGGTCGACGCGGTCCTCAACGACAAGAAGCCCGAGGTCAACGACAGCAAGTCGTACGACAACGGCTCCAAGGTCGTCCCCGCCTTCCTGCTGCAGCCGGTCAGCGTGGACAAGGACAACTACAAGGAAGTCCTCGTCGACGGCGGCTACTACACCGAGAACGACCTCAAGTAACCGGGCTCCCTCAAGGATTGGAAGGCACGACCATGGCGGGACCCGTCCTGGAAATGCGCTCGATCGTCAAGACCTTTCCCGGTGTCAAGGCGCTGTCGGACGTCTCACTGAGCGTCCGCCAGGGCGAGGTCCACGCCATCTGCGGGGAGAACGGCGCCGGAAAGTCCACCCTCATGAAGGTGCTCTCCGGCGTCCACCCGCACGGCAGCTACGAAGGGGACATCCTCTTCGAAGGCGAGACCTGCCGGTTCAAGGACATCCGCGCGAGCGAACAGCACGGCATCGTGATCATCCACCAGGAGCTGGCGCTGGTGCCGTACCTCTCCATCGCGGAGAACATCTTCCTCGGCAACGAGCACGCCAGGCGCGGGCTCATCAACTGGCGCGACACCCTCCGGCACGCCGGCGAACTGCTGCGCCGCGTCGGTCTCGACGAGCACCCGGAGACCCGGGTCGCCGACATCGGTGTGGGCAAGCAGCAGCTGGTGGAGATCGCCAAGGCGCTGTCGAAGAAGGTGAAACTGCTCATCCTCGACGAGCCGACGGCGGCGCTCAACGACGAGGACAGCGGCAAACTCCTCTCCCTGATCCTGTCGTTGAAGGAACAGGGCATCACCTCGATCATCATCTCGCACAAGCTGAACGAGATCCGCCGGGTCGCCGACTCGGTCACGATCATCCGCGACGGGCGGTCCATCGAGACGCTCGACGTGAAGGCCGAGGGCACGACCGAGGACCGGATCATCAGCGGGATGGTGGGGCGCGATCTGGAGAACCGCTTCCCGGACCGCACCCCGCACCATCCCGAGGAGGGCAGCGCGCCCGCCCTGGAGATCCGCGGCTGGACCGTGCACCACCCCATCGACCAGCAGCGCAAGGTCGTGGACGACGTCTCGATCGAGGTGCGCCGCGGCGAGATCGTCGGTATCGCCGGGCTCATGGGCGCCGGCCGCACCGAGCTCGCGATGAGCGTCTTCGGCCGCTCCTACGGCCGCTACGCGGGCGGCACCGTCCTCAGGGACGGCAGGGAGGTCCGTACGAAGACCGTCCCGGAGGCGGTCGGGCACGGCATCGCCTACGCCACCGAGGACCGCAAGCACTACGGCCTCAACCTCATCGACACCATCAACCGGAACATCTCGCTGACCGCGCTGGGCAAGGTCGCCAGGCGGGGTGTGGTCGACGAGCACGGCGAGCAGCAGGTGGCCGAGGAGTTCCGCCGGTCCATGAACATCAAGGCGCCGACCGTCTTCGAGCCGGTGGGCAAGCTGTCCGGCGGCAACCAGCAGAAGGTCGTCCTCAGCAAGTGGATCTTCGCGGGTCCCGAGGTGCTGATCCTGGACGAGCCGACCCGCGGCATCGACGTGGGCGCCAAGTACGAGATCTACACGGTCATCGACCAGCTGGCCGCCCAGGGCAAGGCGGTCGTCTTCATCTCCTCCGAACTGCCGGAGCTGCTCGGTATGTGCGACCGCATCTACACGATGGCCGCGGGACGGCTGACGGGTGAGTTCTCGCGGGCCGAGGCGTCGCAGGAAGCACTGATGCGTCAGATGACGAAGGACAAAGAGGTAACCCGATGAGCACGGACGTGAAGGACAGGACCCCCGCCCCCTCGGCGCCCCCGGGAGGCGGAGCGTCCTCCGGCGACGGCCTGCTGCGCCTGGTGCTCGACGGCATACGCAGCAACATGCGGCAGTACGGCATGCTGATGGCCCTCGGCCTGATCGTGGTGCTGTTCGCGGTCTGGTCCGACGGCGATCTGCTGCTGCCGCGCAACGTCTCCAACCTGGTGCTGCAGAACAGCTACATCCTGATCCTGGCGATCGGCATGATGCTCGTCATCATCGCCGGCCACATCGACCTGTCGGTCGGTTCGCTGACCGCGTTCATCGGGGCGATGGCCGCCGTCCTCATGGTCGAGCACCAGATGTCCTGGCCGCTCGCCGTGGTGCTGTGCCTGGCCATCGGCGCGGTCGCGGGAGCGGTGCAGGGCTTCTTCATCGCCTACCTGGGCATCCCGTCGTTCATCGTGACGCTCGCGGGCATGCTGCTCTTCCGCGGTCTCACCGAGATCGTCCTGAAGGGCCAGACGCTCGGCCCCTTCCCGAAGGGCCTGCAGAAGGTCGCCAACGGCTTCCTGCCCGAGGTCGGCCCGAACACCAACTACCACAACCTCACCCTGCTGCTGGGCATCGCCCTGATCGTCTTCGTGGTGCTCCAGGAGTTCCGTGACCGCAGGCGCCAGCAGGAGTTCGCCCTCGACGTGCCGCCGCTGAAGCTGTTCCTGCTGAAGCTGGTCGCCCTGGTCGCGGCCGTCCTCGTCGTCACCCTGCTGCTCGCCAGCTACAAGGGCGCCCCGGTGGTGCTGCTCATCCTCGGTGTCCTGGTCGTCGGGTTCGGCTACGTGATGCGCAACGCGATCATCGGCCGTCACATCTACGCCATCGGCGGCAACCTGCCCGCGGCGAAGCTGTCCGGTGTGAAGGACAAGAAGGTCACCTTCCTGGTCTTCCTCAACATGGGCATGCTCGCGGCACTGGCCGGTCTGGTCTTCGCCGCGCGCTTCAACGCCGCGTCCCCGAAGGCGGGCCTCAACTTCGAACTGGAGGCCATCGCCGCGTCGTTCATCGGCGGCGCGTCCATGAGCGGCGGCGTCGGCACCGTACTCGGCGCGATCATCGGTGGCCTGGTGCTCGGTGTGCTGAACAACGGCATGAACCTCGTGGGCATCGGCACCGACTGGCAGCAGGTCATCAAGGGGCTCGTGCTGCTGGCCGCGGTCGGCTTCGACGTCTGGAACAAGCGCAAGGTCGGTTCCTGACGCACCGGCCGCGAGGGCCACGGCCCCCGCGCCACGAAGGCGCCCTCCCCGGCCGGGGAGGGCGCCTTCGGTGTTCTCCGGGTCAGCCCAGCCGGATCATGTTCCAGGAGAGCGGCTCCAGCACCGCCTTGAGCGTGCCGCCTGCCAGCCCGGTGCCCTCCGCCGCGTGCGGGAGCACCCGCTCGGGCTCGGCGAGGGTGTTGCGGGCCTCGGGATCGGCGTCCGCGACGACCTGGTGCTCCAGGACCGTGTCCAGGCCCAGTCCTGTCAGCGCCACCTCCAGCGGCAGAGCGGCGTCCTGGGAGCGGTTCACCGCGAAGACCGTGACGGCGCCGGTCTCCGGGTCTCGCACGGCCGTGGCGTGCAGCAGGTCCGTCTCGCCGTACTTCTCCGTCGCGTGCACCGGCGAGTCCACGCGCACGTCGAGTACCTGGCCCCGCCCGTACCGTGCGGTGAGGGCGAAGGGGAAGAAGGTGGTCTGCCGCCACGCCGGTCCGCCGGGCTCGGTCATGATCGGGGCGATCACGTTGACCAGCTGGGCGAGGCAGGCGACGGTCACCCGGTCCGCGTGGCGCAGCAGCGCGATCATCAGGCTGCCGAAGACGACGGCGTCGGTGACGCTGTAGTTGTCCTCCAGGAGCCGCGGCGCCTCGGGCCAGTCGAGCGGGTTCTCCCGCGTCTCCTGCTGGAAGCGCCGCTGGTACCAGACGTTCCACTCGTCGAAGGAGAGGTTGATCCGCTTCTCGGACTTGAGGCGCGCACCGACGTGGTCGCAGGTGGCGACGACGCTCTCGATGAAGGACTCCATGTCCACCGCGGAGGCGAGGAAGGAGTCGCGGTCGCCGTCGGTCTCCTCGTAGTAGGCGTGCAGCGAGATGTGGTCGACGAGGTCGTAGGTCTCGGCGAGGACCGTGGCCTCCCAGGCGGCGAAGGTGGGCATGGCGCGGCTGGAGGACCCACAGGCCACGAGCTGGACGGAGGGGTCGATCTGCCGCATGGCGCGGGCCGTCTCGGCGGCGAGGCGCCCGTACTCCTCGGCCGTCTTGTGGCCCGTCTGCCAGGGGCCGTCCATCTCGTTGCCCAGGCACCACAGCTTGATGCCGAAGGGGTCCTTGTCCCCGTGCGCGGCCCGCAGGTCGGAAAGGGCGGTGCCCGAGGGGTGGTTGACGTACTCCTGGAGCTGGATGGCCTCCTGTACGCCGCGGGTGCCGAGGTTGACCGCGAGCATGGGTTCGGCCTGCGGGCCGATCTTGCGGAGGAAGCCGATGTACTCGGACAGGCCGAAACGGTTCGTCTCGGTGGAACGCCAGGCGAGGTCGAGCCGGCGGGGGCGCTCGTCGACCGGGCCTACGCTGTCCTCCCAGCGGTAGCCGGAGACGAAGTTGCCGCCGGGGTAGCGGATGGCGGTGACACCGAGTTCGCGGATCAGGTCCAGCACGTCGGTGCGCAGTCCGGCCTCGTCCGCCGAGGGGTGGCCGGGCTCGAGTATCCCGTCGTAGACACAGCGGCCGAGGTGCTCGACGAAGGAGCCGAAGATCCGGGGATCGACGTCTCCCACGGTGAAGGCCGGATCGAGGGTGAAGCGCGCGGTGCGGGTCATGACATCCTTCGCTCGTTCGGTATTTCGAATGCTGCTCGTAACCTCGAACGGGACCGTAGGGTTCAACCTCCGCGGGCGTCAATGCCCTTGCACGCCATTCGCGGGCGGGCGGGTCAGGGCACGACCGAGGGCCGCACCCCGTGGTGACGGGATGCGGCCCTCGGTCGTACTCGGGTGGTCCGGTCTCAGCCGGCCGACAGCTCCACCTTGATGTTGCCGCGGGTGGCGTTCGAGTACGGGCACACCTGGTGCGCCTTCTCGACGAGCGCCTGCGCGGTGGCCGCGTCGACGTTCGGGATGGAGGCGCTGATCGCGACCTCCAGGCCGAAGCCGCCCGCCTCGGTCTTGCCGATGGAGACGGAGGCGGTCACCGTCGAACCGGTGATGTCCGCCTTCTCGTTGCGGGCGACGACACCGAGGGCGCCCTGGAAGCAGGCGCTGTAGCCGGCTGCGAAGAGCTGCTCGGGGTTGGTGCCCTCACCGCTGCCGCCCATGGCCTTCGGCGGGTTGACGACGACGTCGAGCTTGCCGTCGTCCGAGGAGACGCGGCCGTCACGGCCGTTCTCCGCGGTGGCGACGGCGGTGTAGGCCACGTCGATCTGCTGAATGGTCATACGGGTGATTCCTCCTGCTGATGCGCCGCGACTCGCGCCCACGATCGCGACGGCCTGCGCCGAGCCTAACGGGTGACCGGGCGGGGCCCTTCACGGGTGGCCGCACCGGGCGGCGACGACGGGCGGGCCACCGGCGGGCCCGCCCCCGTGCCCGGCGGGATCTCAGGCGTCCAGCGAGACGATCATCTTGCCGGTGTTCTCGCCGCGCAGCATGCCGACGAACGCGTCGTAGCCGTGCTCGATGCCCTGGACCTTCGTCTCGTCGTAGGTGAGCTCACCGGAGGCGAGCCATCCGGCGACGTCCTGGACGAACTGGGGCTGGAGGTCGTTGTGGTCGCCCACGAGTACGCCCTGCAGGCGCAGCCGCTTGCCGATGACGAGCGCGAGGTTGCGCGGGCCGGGGGTGGGTTCCGTGGCGTTGTACTGGGCGATCATTCCGCAGATGGTGGCGCGGCCGTGCACGTTGAGCGCGGAGATCGCGGCCTCCAGGTGCTCGCCGCCGACGTTGTCGAAGTAGACGTCGATGCCGTCGGGCGCGGCCTCGGCGAGCTGCTCCCGGACGGGGCCGTTCTTGTAGTTGAAGGCGGCGTCGAAGCCGTACTTCTCGACGAGGAGCTTCACCTTCTCGTCGGACCCGGCCGAGCCGATGACCCGGGAGGCGCCCTTGATCCGCGCCATCTGACCGACCTGGCTGCCCACCGCCCCCGCCGCGCCGGAGACGAAGACCGCGTCGCCCTCCTTGAAGGAGGCGACCTCGAACAGCCCGGCGTAGGCGGTGAGACCGGTCATGCCGAGCACGCCCAGGTAGGCGGAGAGCGGGGCGAGCGAGGCGTCGACCTTGACCGCGTGCCGGGCGGGGACGGAGGCGTACTCGCGCCATCCGAGGCCGTGCAGCACGTGGTCGCCCACGGCGAAGCCCTCGGCCTCCGAGGCGATGACCTCGCCGACCGCGCCGCCCGCCATGGGCTCGTCGAGCTTGAAGGGCGGGGTGTACGACTTGACGTCGTTCATCCGGCCCCGCATGTAGGGGTCGACCGAGAAGTGGAGGTTGCGGACGAGGACCCGCCCCTCACCGGGAGCGGTCACCGGCGCCTCGCGCAGGGCGAAGTCCGTGGGCTCGGGCCAGCCGTGCGGCCTGGCGACGAGGTGCCATTCGCGACCGGTCGTGGGAAGTGCTGCAGACATGGCTCGGGTTCTCCTCGATGTCGTGCGGTGTGGCGTCTCGGGTGCCTGGAGCGAAAAGCTTCAGCACATGAAACAACCATGCGTCCACATATTTCACCTTGTCAAGTAATTCGGTAGTCTGGGTGTCATGGCCACCCCGCGCACGGACCCGCTCACGCTCGAAGTCGTCCAGCTCATCGGCGGGGTCGTGGCGCGTTACCACGAGGAGTACGACCGGGCCGCCGCCACCCACGCGCTGACCGGGGCGCAGGCCAGGGTGCTGGGGCTCCTCGCGCTGGAGCCGATGCCCATGCGCAAGGTTGCCCGGAAACTCAAGTGCGAACCGTCCAACGTCACCGGGATCGTCGACCGGCTGGAGCTGCGCGGCCTGGTGGAGCGCCGCCCCGATCCGGCGGACCGGCGGGTGAAACTCGCCGCCCCGACCGAGGAGGGCATCCGCACGGCCCGGGAGCTGCGGGACGCCCTGGACTTCGCCCGTGAGCCGCTGGCCGAGCTGTCCGAGGCCGAGCGGACGGTCCTGCGGGACCTCCTGCGCCGGATGCTCGGCGAGGACGACGCCTGAGCGTCAGAAGCAGAAGATCCACCATGTGCAGGTCGGGGAGGGTGAAGGGGTCGGCTCCGGACCGGCCGAAGGTCCCGGCGGCGTCGGCTCCTCGCTAGGCTCCCCCGAGCCGCCGGCGTCCGGCGCCGCGGTGCCGGCGGACTCCGGGGGCCCGGACGTGGGAGCGGGCGGTGCGGGGCTCCCGGCCGGGGCCTCCGACGACGGGGCGGGCGCGGGCGGCGCCGCGGTGCGGGCCGGGCCCTTCGTGGCCGGCGGGCGGGCCTCGGTGACCGGGACGACCGTGGGGGCGTCCGCCGGCGCGGGCGCCTCGGACTCCGGGCTCGGCGGGACCGGCGGGGCGGACACCTCTCCGGTGGCCTCGCTCACGTAGTCCGCGGCCCCGCTCCCGCCGCCGGGCTCCATGGCGAGCTCCGCGAGGCTCAGCGCCCCCAGCGCCAGTACGGCACCGGCCACGGTGAGCAGCAGCGCGCGGCCGCGTCTGCGGTGCCCGTTCCTCCTGCGGCCGCGGCCCCGTCCGGCGGCGCCCCGGGCGCGGCGGCGGTGCCCCGTACCCCCGGAGACCTCCAGGGTCCCGCCCGCGGGCTCGGCGCCCCGTCCGGCGGGCTCCACGACGGCGTAGGGGACCAGCGCGTCGGCGGGGGTCCCGCAACCGGCGCAGGCCAGCGCCCCGTTCAGGTGCCGTCGGCACGGGTGGCAGTAATCCATGGCGCCCGCAGAGTAGACGCGCGGAGAACGGCACAGGAAGGCGCACAGGTGAGGATCCTGTGTGGAATCCGAGACTCCGGGGCGCGCCGCCCGATACGCGCGACACGCGGCAGGATGAGCCCCATGACCCCTCCCGCCCCGTTCGGGCCGCCCCAGTTCCAGCTCGTGCTGCTGCGCCGGATGGCCGACCACCAGCCCGGTCTCGTCGAGGACGCCCGTCACGAACTGGGCGCCTCCCTCGCCGAGATGCGGGAGGCCAACCGCCGCTGGCAGGCCATGCTGCGCGCACCGGGAGGCCGGGGCGCCCTGCGCCGCTACCGGTCCGTCCTGGGCGAGCCGGAGTCGTCGGTGCGCCGGAAGGTGGGCGACCTGGAGTGCGACGCGCTGCTGTGGCCGCTGCCGCTCTGGCCGGACCTGCGGTTCGAGGTGATGGCCGGTCCCGGTGGCGCCGTCTGGAACGAATGGCTGGTCCGCGCCCCCGGCGCGGCGGGACCGGACCTGGACACGGCGGCAGATCTGCTCCCCTGGTCCTGCACGGTGGACGAGGTGGCCCGGGCCTTCGCCCCGGCCCGGCCCATGGAGGGCAGCGCGCCGACCCGCTGGGGGCTCACCTTCACCGACCCGGGCACCGGCCGGCCCTGTGCGGCCGAGTTCACCTGGGGCCTGTTCCAGCGCACCCTGCCGGGGGCCTCCTGACGCCTGTCGCGCCGTCAGCTGCGCTTTCCCCCCTACGGCTCACCCAGCGCGCGCCGCCCCCGCCCCGGCGTGACGATGCCAGGAGACCGGCTGCCGCCGGTGCCCCCCGTCAGCGCCTCTCGGGAGAATCTGCCGTGACCGTCAGTCTCGAACAGTTGCGCCGTTGCCATGTCGCCGTCGATCTCGGGGCCGCGAGGACCCGTGTGTACATCAAGGGAGTGGGGCTCGTCGTCGACGAGCCGAGCGTCGCCGCGGTGAACACGCGTACCGGCTCGCTCATCGCCGTCGGCGCCCTCGCCGAGCAGATGACCGGCCGTACGCCCGGCTACATCCGGGTGGCACGCCCGGTGTCCGGCGGGACCGTCGTGGACATCGACATGGCACAGCGCATGCTGCGCCATCTGCTGGGCGAGAAGCTCCGCCGCCAGCTGCGCCGCAAGCCCCGGCTGCGGGCCGCCGCCTGTGTCCCGCACGACGCCGACCCCCTGGCCCAGCGGGCCGCGGTCGAGACCCTCGTGGGGCTCGGGGCGCGGCGGGTGGAGCTCGTGGACACCCTGATCGCGGCGGCCGTGGGCTGCGGACTGCCGGTGGAGGAGCCGACCGCGACCATGATCATGGTGTGCGGGGCGGCCACCACCCAGATCGCCGTGCTCTCCCTGGGGGCGATCGTGACGGCGGTACGCATCCCGATCGGCGGCGAGGCCATCGACCAGGCGGTCATCCAGCACCTGCGCCAGCACCACGAGCTGATGCTGCCCAGCCAGTCCGTCCGGCCGCTGCAGCTGGCGCTCCGGGGCAACGGCCTCACACTCAGCGGGCCCGCGGTGACCGAGATCCACGGCCGTGACGTCGCGACCGGCCTGGCGCGTTCCGTCCAGGTCGACACCGCGGCCGTACGCCAGGCCATCCACACCCCGCTCACCGCGGTGCTCGACGGGCTCGGGAAGGTGCTGCGCGACTGCCCGCCCGACCTGGTCGCCGACATCGCGGACTCCGGGATCATGATGGTCGGCGGCAGCGCCCTGCTGCCGGGGCTCGACCAGATGCTGAGGGAAGCGACCGGTGTGCCCGTCACCATCGCCGAGCGGCCGGACGTCTGCTCGGTGCTCGGACTCGGCGCGATGCTGGACGGCAAGGTCCAGCCGCTGGTGCTCGACCCGCTGGCCGGCTGAGCCCGGCTCCCCCGGTGACCGCGACGGGCCCCGACCTGCGGATCACCCTCCAGCACATCGTGGACACCGCCGCGGCGCTGGCGGGTGCGCCGCACGGCGCCCTGGCCCTGCTCCACAAGGAGGACCGCCACGTCACCGACCTGTTCACCACCGGCGCGTCCGATCGCGGCCGGCGCGCCGCCGTCACGCTCCTGGACGGGCGCACCGGCGCGCTGGGCTCCCTGGTCGAGGGCGGACGGGCCGTCCGGGTGGACGATCTGACGGCCGCTCCGCACGGCGGCCGCGTCCCGGCGGACCCCGCCCTCGCGACACGCTCGTTCCTCGGGGCACCGGTCCTGGTGCGGGGCGAGGTGCTGGGCAGTCTCTGCCTCGTCTCCGGGGAGCCGGACGGCTTCACCGACACGGATCTGGCGCTGCTGCGGCTGCTCGCCTCACAGGCCGCCGCGGCGATCGGCGGCGCCCCCCTCTACGAGGCGGCGCGGCAACGGGAGCAGTGGATCGAGGGTGCGTCCGCCACCACCAGGGCGCTGCTGACGGGGGCCGGCTCGACGGACGCCCTGACGACCGTCGCCGAGCGGGCCAGGGTGCTCGCCGGAGCCGTGGCCGGGGTGATCCTCCAGCCCACGCCCGAGGGCGGGATGGAGATCGTCGCCGCGTCCACCCCCGAGGACCCGGCCGGCCTCGTCGGCACGGCCATCGCCCCGGGCGCCGCCGTCCTGGTCCAGCTGCTGGGCGGTGAGGACGTCGTCATCGAGGACTCCGCGACGGACCCCCGGATGACGACCCCCGTACGCTCACGGTTCGGCCCCAGCATGATGCTGCCCCTGAAGAGCGGCGGCAGGCTCATCGGGACGCTCGCCCTCCCCCGCAGACGCGGCGAGCCCCTCTACACCGGGACGGACCGGCTGCTCGCCTCGCAGTTCGCCTCCCAGGCCGCGCTGGCCCTGGTGATGGCCGACAGCCAGCACTACCGGGAGCAGCTGGCGGTCTACGAGGACCGCGACCGCATCGCCCGCGACCTGCACGACCTCGTCGTCCAGCGGCTGTTCGCGACGGAGATGATGCTGGAGTCGACCCGTCGCAAGGCCCCGGAGGGTGACACCGGCACGGCCGAGCTCCTCACCAGGGCGGTCGACGAGCTGGATTCCACGATCCAGGAGGTCAGGACCGCGATCTTCACGCTGCGGCAGCCGCCCGCCGAGGCGCCCACGACCGTTCGCGGCAGGGTGCTGCGGGAGACCGGGGGCGCGGCCGCGGTGCTGGGCTTCCAGCCGTCCGTGCGGTTCACCGGCGCCGTGGACTCGCTGGTGCCTTCACCCGTGGACGGTCAGCTGCTCGACGCTCTCCGGGGAGCGCTGGCGGCGGCGCACCGCCGGCCCGGGATCTCGTCCGTCGAGGTGGAGATCGACGCGACGGTACGGCTGCCGGACGGGCGTACGGCGGTACGGCTGGTGGTGGTGGACGACGGCCGCGCCGACGACGGTTCCCGGTCGACCACCGTCACCTGGCAGGCGCCGCTCTGAGCGCGATGCGGGTGTTGGAGTGGGCGACGCCCGCGTCCTTCTTGAGCCGCCGCAGCAGCGTGTCCAGGGAGCCGGGGTCCGCCGCCGTGGCGCGTACGAGGTAGTCGTGGCCGCCCGTCACGTGCACGACCTCGGTGATGCCCGGCAGGGTCAGCACGGAGCGCTCGAACTCCTCGTTCGTCGTGTCCAGGCGCAAGGAGACGTCGATGAAGACGACGAGGCCCGAACGGGTGTCGGCGGCCGGGTCGACGATCACGGTGAATCCCCGGATCACCCCGTCACGGCGCATCCGGCGCACGCGATCACCCGCCGCGTTGGCACTGAGTCCCACGCGTACGCCGAGATCACGGTACGAGATCCGGGCGTCCTCCTGGAGAATGCCGAGGATCTCTCGGTCCAACCGGTCCATAACGGTGATTGTCGCAGCCCTGGCCGGGAAGCGGCGGGTGAGCGGCCGCGCGGGGGGCCACCCCGCCGCTCCCGCCCATGGGGCGCCTGACTTCCGGCGGGCTACCCGGATGGCCCAGCCCGTCGTGCCCCGCCCGTCCTCGCGCTCTTGACTTGCGGGGTGGAGACCACAGCAGCGCACACCCCAGCCCCGGACCGGAAACAGTCCGCAGCCGCGTACCGGAACCTCGTCGTGGCGACCGTCGGCTTCACGCTCACCTTCTGGGCATGGAACCTGATCTCCCCCCTGTCCGGTGACTTCAAGGACCGGCTCGGCCTGAGCGACTTCCAGCAGTCGCTGCTCGTGGCGGTGCCCGTCCTCGTCGGCTCCCTCGGGCGCATCCCGGCGGGCGCACTGACCGACAAGTTCGGCGCCAAGCTGATGTTCCCGGCGGTCTCGGCACTCACGATCGTGCCGGTGCTGCTGCTGATCCCGGCGAAGAACTCCTACGGCGCGATGCTCGCCGTCGGCTTCCTGCTCGGCCTCGGCGGCACGACGTTCGCCATCGGCATCCCGCTGGTCAACTCGTGGTTCCCGCCGGCCAAACGCGGCCTGGCCCTGGGTGTGTTCGGGATGGGCATGGGCGGTGTCGCCCTGTCCGGCTACTTCACGCCCCGGATCGCCAAGCACGGTGAGAACCTGCCCTTCTGGATCGTCGCAGCCGCGCTGCTGGTCTACTCGCTGCTCGCGGCGGCCCTGATCACCGACCACCCGGGCCGCAAGGTCCCGGCGGACTCGCTCGGCCACCGCCTGGGCCAGGCGGGCCGGCTGCGGGTGACCTGGGAACTCTCCGCGCTGTACGCGATCGGCTTCGGCGGCATCGTCGCCTTCGGCGTGTACCTGCCGACGTATCTGAAGACCTGGTACGAGATGTCCCCGACCGAGGCGGGCACCAAGGCCGCGGGGTTCGCGCTGGTCACGGTGGTCTTCCGGCCGATCGGCGGCTGGCTGTCGGACCGGATCCACCCGGCTCTGGTCACGGCCGGCGCGCTGTTGCTGGCGGCGCTGATGGCGATCGTCCAGGCCTTCGACCCCTCGCTGGACCCCGTCGGCACCATCGCGCTGCTCTGCATGGCGGCGGGTCTCGGCACCGCGAGCGGCAGTGTCTTCGCCCTGGTCTCGCAGGTGACCCCGCAGCCCAAGGTGGGCAGTGTGACGGGCATCGTCGGCGCGATGGGCGGGCTCGGCGGATTCGTGCCACCGCTGGTCATGGGCGCGATCTACAGCGCCAAGGACTCGTACTCCATCGGATTCATGCTCCTGTCGGACCTCGCCCTGGCGGGCGCCGTGTACGCCTACGGCCGGATGCGAAGCCTCCGGCGGGACAGCTGAACCTGCCGGCGGGACGCCGGAGACGGGCGGACTCCCGCCGTGTCCGGCACGCCGCCCGGACCGCGCCGGGCCAAGGGCTGTCCCGCGTCTTCCGGCGGGGCGCGCGGCGACAGCTGTGCGATGCGCCGCGACCGGCGCCGCGCGCTGAACCACCGCGAATCGCGGGACAGCCCTTAGCGTGACCGGAGAACCATCCGCCGAGTGAAGAGAGGCCCGATTCATGGCCGCAGCATCCGAGGGCACCCCCTGCTGGGCGGACGGTACGTTCGCCGACCTCGAAGGGGCGAAGCACTTCTACGGTGAGCTCCTGGGCTGGACCTACGGCGAGTCGCAGAGCGAGTACGGCGGCTACACGCAGGCCCATCTGGACGGCAGGGCCGTGGCCGCCCTGTCGCCGGCCATGCCCGGTCAGGACGCCCCCAACGCCTGGTGCCTGTACCTCGCGTCACCGGACGCCGCCGCGACCACCGCGAAGATCCACGCCTGCGGGGGCGAGGTGGCGGTGGAGCCGATGCGGGTCGGCGACTTCGGGACGATGGTGCTGGCCTCCGACCCCGGAGGGACGGCTTTCGGGGTGTGGGAGGCGGGCAGCCACGAGGGCTTCCAGGAACGGCTGGCCCCCGGCGCCTACGCCTGGGCCGAGGTCTACACCCGTGCCCCGGAGCGGGCCGACGCCTTCTTCGCCGCGGTCTTCGGTTACGGGGTGAAGCAACTGGAGGACGACGCGGTCGACTTCGCGCTCTACGACCTCGGCGCGGACCCGGTCCTCGGCCGGATGAGGATGGGTTCGGAGTTCCCCGCGCAGGTTCCGGCCCACATGAACGTGTACTTCTCCGTGGCGGACTGCGACGCGGCGGTGGAGAAGGCGACCTCGCTGGGGGCTCAGCTCAGGTTCGGCCCGATGACCATCCCGTACGGTCGGTTCGCTTCTCTGACCGATCCGCAGGGGGCGGCGTTCTCGGTGATCGACGGCACGACGACCGGGGGCGAGATCCCGAAGGTCACCGAGATCGCCTGACGCGTGCCGCGGGCCGGTCCACGGACCGGGGGCGGGCCGGCCGTACCGGCCCGCGCTCCTCAGGGCCGCGGGTCGCGGGCGTCGTACCGGGCGAAGCCGCGTTGGCGCAGGGCCAGCAGGCAGACCACCAGGACGCAGGCCAGGCCGCCCCCGGTCACCGCCACGGCAGGTGAGGCCAGGTCGGCGGCGGAGCCCGCCACCAGGTCCCCGAGCCGTGGTCCCCCCGCCACGACCACGATGAACACGCCCTGGAGCCGGCCGCGCATCTCGTCCGGCACAGCCGCCTGGAGCATGGTGCTGCGGAAGACCATCGAGACCGAGTCGGCGCAGCCGGCGAGGGCCAGCACGAGGAGTCCGGGCCAGAGCTCACGGGTGAGCCCGAACAGCGCGATCGCCCCGCCCCAGCAGCAGACGGCGACCAGGACCGCGAGCCCATGGCGCCGGATGCGGCCCAGCCACCCCGAGAAGACGCTGCCGAGCAGGGCTCCGAGGGCGGGTGCCGCGACGAGCAGCCCGGTGGTCCTGGCGTCACCCCCGAACCACACGACCGCGACCACGGGGAAGAGGGCGCGCGGCTGGGCGAGGACCATGGCGGCGAGGTCGCTGAAGAAGGTCATCCTGAGATTGGGCCTGGTACCGAGGAAGCGCAGACCGTCCAGGACGGATGCCCGTTTCGCGTCCTGCGCGGCCCCGCGGCCGGGCAGCATCGACGGCAGCCGCCACATCGCGTACAGGGAGGCGGTGAAGGTGACGGCGTCGACGGTGTAGGCCGCCTTGTAACCCCACCAGCCGACGATCAGTCCCCCGAGCATCGGTCCGGCGAGACCGCCGGTGGTGGACGTCATGGCGTTGAGCGCGTTCGCGGCGGGCAGCTGCTCGGCCGGGAGGAGCCGGGCGATCATCGAGCTGCGGGCCGGGGAGTTGAGCGCGAAGCACACGGCCTGCAGGGCCACGACCGCGTACAGCAGCCCCACCTGCCGCACCCCGGCGAAGGTCGCGGCGGCCAGGGCCAGGGAGAGGACGAACGAGCCGCCCGCGCTGACCAGTCCCAGCTTGCGGCGGTCGACGGTGTCGGCGACGGCTCCGCCGTAGAGGCCGAGCAGCACCAGCGGGACGAGCGAGCAGAGACCGATCAGGCCGACGGAGAACGCGGATCCGGTGAGGTCGTAGACCTGGAGGGACACGGCCAGCGCCGTCATCCCCTGCCCGATCCAGGAGACGGTGTTCCCGAACCAGAGTCGCCGGTAGTCGGGAGAGGTACGCAGCGGCGCCAGGTCGGCGAGTATGCGTGTGCGGGGTACACCTTGTTTGGCTGTTTCGGTCACAGAGGATGGTACCGACCTGCGGCGGAACCGGTCGGGGCGGCCGGGTGATCCAGTCCCGGGGCCGCTTCGGCGCCTCGGCTCGGGGGCGGGTGCGCGGGTCCGCGGCCGCGTTCACCGAGGGCTCCCGGAACCGGACCGGAAGGTCTTGTTCCCTGGCTGACGGGGTCACTTTCCCGTCACTCACCGGTCCGCCGCCGTAACGCCTCCGTAAAAGAACTGTGAAGCAACTATTGACAGGTGCTCATCACCAGGCCACCTTGGGAGCGCTCCCACAACAAGACTTGCACGCACCATCCCCCAGCACCCCCCTCACCCCGACACAGGGTGACGGGATCGGCATGCGGGCTCGGAGCCGCGCTCACCACGCGGCTCCGCTCCACCCGCAAGAGGAAGGCGTTGGTCATGGACTTGATGAAGCGCCGCTCGGGCGGCCGGCCCGCAGGGCCACACGCCCTGCTGATCGGCGTCCTCGCGCTCGGCACCACCCTCCTGGGTGGGCCGGCGGTGGCGTCACCGGCGCCGACCCTGCACGAACTGGCGTCCGCGCAGGGCAGGTACTTCGGCTCGGCCACCGACAACTCCGAGCTGAGCGACGCCGCCTACACGGCCGTCCTCGGTTCGGAGTTCGGGCAGATCACTCCCGGCAACTCGATGAAGTGGGACACCACCGAGCCGGTCCGGGGGCGGTTCGACTTCACCAAGGGCGACGTGATCACCGACTTCGCCCGGGAGCACGGCCAGAGCGTGCGTGGCCACACCCTCGTATGGCACAGCCAGCTGCCCAGCTGGGTAGGAGCGCTCCCACAGGCCGAGGTCGAGCCGGCCATGGTCGATCACATCACCGAGGAGGCCACCCACTACCGCGGCGAGGTCACCGCCTGGGACGTCGTGAACGAACCGTTCAACGAGGACGGGACCTTCCGCTCGAGCCCCTTCCACGACGCCATGGGAAGCGACTACATCGCCACCGCGCTGCGCGCCGCGCACGCCGCGGACCCCGAGGCGAAGCTCTACCTCAACGACTACAACATCGAGGGTCTCGGCGCGAAGAGCGACGCCATGTACGCCCTGGTGAGCGAACTGCTCGATGAGGGCGTACCGCTCGACGGGGTCGGGATGCAGGCCCACCTGGCCGTGCAGTACGGCTTCCCGTACGAGATGCGCGCGAACATGCAGCGGTTCGCGGACCTCGGTCTCGACGTGGCCGTCACCGAGCTCGACGTCCGCATGCAGCTGCCGGCGGACACGGCGAAGCTTGCCACCCAGTCCACCTACTACCAGCGGGTGGTCGAGGCCTGTCTGGCGGTGCGGCGCTGTGTAGGCGTCACCGTGTGGGACTGGACCGACAAGTACTCCTGGGTGCCGAGCACGTTCCCCGGCCAGGGAGCGGCCAATCTGTACGACGAAAGCCTGCTCCCCAAGCCCGCCCTGGCCGCCGTACGCACGGCGCTGGGCGAGGAGGACGACGGCGGAGGAAGCGGCGGTACGACGCTCAAGGCGCTCTACCGCAACAACGACTCCGCCGTCCGGGACAACCAGATCAAGCCGGGCCTCCAACTCGTGAACACGGGCGGTGCCGCGGTCAGTCTTCAGGACGTGACGGTCAGGTACTGGTTCACGGGCGAGAACGGGGCCTCCACGTACAGCACTTGGTGCGACTGGTCCCCGCTGGGCTGCTCGACGGTCACCTCCCGGGTCGCCGGGTCGGACCCCGCCGCGGCCGGTGCCGACCACTTCCTGGAGGTGGGCTTCCGCAGCGGCAGCCTGGCGCCAGGCGCGTCCACAGGCGAGATCCAGCTCCGCCTGAACAAGACGGACTGGTCGAACTTCGACGAGTCGGACGACTACAGCCGCACCGGCGCCACCTCGTACGCCGACGCCACGAAGATCGCCGTGTACGTGGACGGCGAGCTTGCCTGGGGCGTCGAGCCCTGATCACGGGGCCGGACGGACCCGGCCCCCGACGCTCTCCCGATGGCGGGTCACCATACCCCGCCGGGCCCGCCATCGGGAGCACCACCCGGCGAGGCCGCACCTTCCCCTGCCCGGCCGGCCGGACAGCACCATCCCCCAGACCCGTCTGCGGGCATTCACCGCAGGCGTACCGAAGAATGACGGAGCCGCAGATGAGAAGCAGAAGCAGCACGTTGCGCGGAATGCGCGGAAGAGTGGCCGCCCTGTCCGCCCTCGCCATGGGCGCGGCGCTGGCAGTCGCCGTTCCCGCACCCGCCACGGCCGCAGCCACCGCGCGTGTGGACAACCCGTACGCCGGATCCACCGCCTACGTGAACCCCGACTGGTCCGCCAAGGCGGCGGCCGAGCCGGGCGGCAGCGCGATCGCCGACGAGCCGTCCTTCGTCTGGATGGACCGGATCGCCGCCATCGAGGGCTCGTCCACGGCCATGAGCCTGCGCGAGCACCTCGACACCGCGCTGGACCAGGGCGCCAACCTGTTCCAGGTGGTCATCTACGACCTTCCGGGCCGCGACTGTGCTGCGCTCGCGTCCAACGGTGAGCTCGGTCCCACCGAGATCGACCGCTACAAGAACGAGTACATCGACCCGATCGCGGACATCCTCGCCGACCCGGCGTACGCCTCTCTGCGGATCGTCACCATCATCGAGCCCGACTCGCTGCCCAACCTCGTCACCAACGCGGGTGGTACGGCCGGCTCGACGCCCGAGTGCGCGGTGATGAAGGCGAACGGGAACTACGAGAAGGGTGTCGGGTACGCCCTGCACACCCTCGGCGCGATTCCCAACGTCTACAACTACATCGACGCGGCCCACCACGGCTGGCTCGGCTGGGACTCCAACTTCACGCCCGCCGCGCAGATGTTCAAGAAGGCCGCCACCTCGGAGGGCGCGACGGTCAACGACGTCGCGGGCTTCATCGTGAACACGGCCAACTACTCGGCTCTCAAGGAGCCGAACTTCAAGGTCACCGACAGCGTGAACGGCACCACCGTGCGCCAGTCGAAGTGGGTCGACTGGAACTACTACGTCGACGAGCTGACCTTCGCCCAGGGCCTGCGCAACGAGCTGGTCAGCCAGGGCTTCAACTCGAACATCGGCATGCTGATCGACACGGCCCGCAACGGCTGGGGCGGCAACAACCGGCCCGCCGGTCCCGGCCCGACGACCAGCGTCGACGCCTACGTCAACGGTGGCCGTGTCGACCGCCGTATCCACGCCGGCAACTGGTGCAACCAGAGCGGCGCCGGTATCGGCGAGCGCCCGACCATCGCACCGGAGCCGGGAATCGACGCCTACGTGTGGGCGAAGCCCCCGGGGGAGTCGGACGGCAGCAGCCAGGCCATCGACAACGACGAGGGCAAGGGCTTCGACCGGATGTGCGACCCCACGTACACCGGTAACGGCCGCAACGGCAACAGCATGAGCGGCGCGCTGCCCAACTCGCCCGTCGCCGGGCACTGGTTCTCCGCGCAGTTCCGTGAGCTGCTGGCCAACGCCTACCCGGCGATCGACGGCAGCGGCGGCGGTGACGACGGCGGCAACGACGACGACACCACCGCTCCGAGTGTCCCGACCGGCCTGAAGGTCACCGCCAAGAGCAGCAGCAGCGTCTCGCTCTCCTGGACCGCCTCCACCGACGACACCGCGGTGACCGGCTACGACGTCTACCGCGGCTCCACCAAGGTCGGCTCGACCACCGCGACCACGTTCACGGACTCGGGCCTGAGCGCCTCGACCGCGTACAGCTACACCGTGCGGGCGAAGGACGCGGCCGGTAACGTCTCGGCGGCCTCCGCCGGGGTCTCCGCCACCACCGAGGCCGGCGGCGGCACCGGTACGGGCTCGCTCAAGGTCCAGTACAAGACCACCGACACCTCCCTGACCGACAACTCGATCCGGATGTCGCTGCAGCTCGTCAACACCGGCAGCAGCGCCGTGGACCTCTCGACGGTCAAGCTCCGCTACTGGTTCACCCCGGACTCCTCCGTCTCCTCCTTCGGCACCTTCTGCGACTGGGCGATGGTCGGCTGCGGCACCGTGACCCAGTCCGTGAAGACGAACGGCTCGGCCGCCGGGGCCAGCCACTACCTGGAGGTCGGCTTCAGCAGCGGCAGCCTGGCTGCGGGCGCGGCGACCGGTGACATCCAGCTCCGGCTGCACAAGGGCGACTGGTCCAACTTCTCGGAGGCGGACGACTACAGCCGCTCCACCGGCGCCGGCTTCACCGACGCCCCGAAGATCGGCCTCTACCGGGCCGGCACCCTCTCCTGGGGCACCGCTCCCTGAGTGACCGCCGGCTGACGGCACCTGCGTACGACGAAGCGGCCCCCACCTCCCCGGAGGTGGGGGCCGCTTCCCGTCGTGCGCGCGGCTCCGCGGCGGGGGGCGCGTCCCGTGCCTGGCACGGCGAGCGCCTACGGGCCGCGGGCGCCAGGCGGGCCTCCCATGCGCCGGCACGGCGAGCGCCGAGAAGCCGCAAGGGCCAGGCGGGCGTCCCTTTGCCCCGGCACGGCGCGCGCCGGGGGCCGCGGGCGCCAGGCGGGCGTCCCTTCCCCCCGGCACGGCGAGCGCCGGGAGGCCGCGGGCGCCTGACGCCGGGGCGCCGCCGCGTGGACCGTTCGCCTCCGTGGGCATTGGACGACCACCAGGGGCGAGCCCCGGGCCGGAGCGACGTCGCCCGCGCTGTTCGGAGCTACGGCCGGTGCCTGCCGGGGCGGCACGTGACGCCATCACCCCCGGCGGCGGCGAGCCGGACACTCCACCGCGGACAGCCCTCGCGGGGACGCACGAAAGCGCCGGCCCCCGCGGGAGTGGGGGCCGGCGCCGTACTCGGGTCGTTCCGGGACGGTTACGCGTCCTACGGGGTGACGCAGCCGATCGAGCCGATCGGCAGGTTGTTCCCGGTGGAGGTGGCGGTGAAGCCGAACGTGGTGGTGCCGTCCGGCGGGATGACCCGGTTGTAGTCGACGTTCCTGACCTTGACCTTGCCGTCCGAACCGGTGCTCATGGAACCGTTCCACACCTGGTTGATCTTGGTGCCAGTTCCCGGCTGCCAGGCCACCGCCCAGCCGTCACGTGCGGTCGTGTTGTGGTTCATCACCTCGACGGAGCCCTGGAAGCCGCCGTTCCACTGGCTCGTCACGCTGTACACGGCCATGCATCCGGTGTGCGGGTCGTCGGTCGGGGTCGGCGTGGGGGTCGGGTCGGTCGGGGTCGGCGTGGGGGTCGGGGTCGGATCGGTCGGGGTCGGAGTGGGCGTCGGTGTGGTGCCCGCGCCCCGGATGCCGGTCACCTCTCCCTTTCCCCCGTCGAAGACGATGTCGGAGCAGGAGAAGAAGTTCTCCTGGCTGTCCGAGCGCACCCACTGGATGAACATGACGGCGTCACCGGAGCGGCCCGAGGGCAGCGTCAGGTCCCAGTAGTAGTGGCCCGAGTCGGTGCCCACCGAACCGGACTGCGGCGGGTTGGTGACCGTCTGGACGAGCTCCAGGTCGCCCCAGCCCAGCGGTTGTGTCGGTGAGTAGCCCGGCTTGGAGATGTACACCCTGAAGTCACCGGGGTGAGCGGCCCAGTTGCTGTGCTTGACGGTGATCGCGGAACCGGAGGTGAGGTGCGTCCGGGGCCAGTCGCCGCGAGCGGCGTTGTATCCGGTGAAGTTGTACGGGGAACGGTCGCCCGCGCTGCACAGCTTGCCGTCGGGGACGTAACCCACGTTGCGGCCACCGGCGTTGGAGTCGAGAACGGCGAACCAGTTGTACAGCGAGTTCGCGCCGCTCTCCGCGAGTGCCGCCTTGCAGGCCGCGTTGGTGGGATCGAGTGAGCCGGTGCTGGTCCTGGCGTCCAGGTAGCAGAGGTACGTCCGCGAGCCGGGGGTCATCGTCACGCCGTGCGCCTGGGCGCTGTTCTGGCCGATCAGCGCCAGTCCGAGTCCGCTGAGCAGCGTGGCCAGCGCCGCCAGTAAGGACAGGGAGCGTCTCTTGCTTCGCATCATGGATCTCCTGTGTCGGATGGACTGCGTCTGTCTCACGACAGTCCTCGGGCCGGTCATGACGGGGCGGTCATGACCGGGGTCATGAAGGGGTGCGGCGTGCGTCCGGGGAACCCGCGACGCACCCCGCCGGTGCGGTCGGACGAGGCGGTGGCCCCGGGGGGCGGGGGTGCGCCTGAGGGCCCGGCCCGCCCTGATCGGCCGGACGGGCCCTCAGGCGGAGCGGCACGGGTGCCGTTCACCGGGGGAAGCGTGCGCGGGACGGAGGTCACGCGGTGCGGTCCGGCACCCGTGGGCTCAGGTGAGGGTGCAGGCGGCGCCGTTCAGGGTGAAGGCGGCGGGCTCGGTGAAGGTGCCGCCGTGGGAGCCCTGGAAGCCGAAGGCCTGTGTCGCCCCGGCGGCGATCCGGGTGTTGTGCGCCACCGGACCGGCGGTCACGGCCCCGGTGGAGCCGGACAGTGTCGCGCCCCACGCGTTGGTGACGCGTTGGCCGGACGGGAGGGTGAAGCCGAGCTTCCAGCCGTCCAGCGGGCTCGCCCCGGTGTTCCTCACCGTCACGTCGGCGGTGAAGCCGGTCTGCCAGACGTTGGTGGTGTACGCGACCTCGCAGCCGGTCGCCGGTGCTCCGGGGCCGGTGGGCCCCTCCGGGGTGCTTCCTCCGGTGTTCACCTCCGAGGAGAAGGAGTCCACCGACAGCCCCGCGCCGTTCTGCCACGGCTCGAAGCCGGCCTGCACACTCGTGAGGTACCAGTCGTTCCCCGCCATCCCCCTCGCGACCGTCTGGTCGACGAAGTCCATGACATCGAAGCTCCAGCTCGCGATCGCCGACGGCGCGAGGAAGGAGATCACGTCGTTGGCACCGTTGCTGCCGGTCCACACCTCCCATGTGCGCCCGCCGACCGTCGCGGTGCCGACCGGGGAGCCGATGGGCTGGACCGGCCCCACCCGGTTGAACCAGATCATGATCTCGGTCCGGTTGACCCCGTCCTTACGGGGCGCCGGGTCGAGCCAGATGTCGTAGGACGCGTTGTAGGCGGCGCCCGACACGAAGCCGTAGGAGATGCTGCTGGGGGCGGACGAGATGCCGCTGATCCTCGCGGGAAGCGCCGTGCCGGGCGAACAGTTCGTGTAGTGGCAGCCGTTGAAGACCGAGGGGTACGCCTTGGGGGCGCCGTTCGTGGGCACCGAGCCGTCGGCCTGGGTGACCCGGAAGCCGGAGCCGGTGGCGGTGACGCACTGGGTGGCGCCGGTCCCCCAGCGGTTGTTCTGCACGACGTAACGGCCCTGGATCACGGTCGAGCCGTAGGGCTCGCAGAGCGTGGTGTCGGCGTGGGCCGGCGCGGTGGCAGCGAGGAGCGCCACGACCGTGGTCAGGGCGGTGAGCAGTGCGCCGAACAGGGCGCGGGCGGTGCGGGGAGGGTGCGAAGGCGGACGCATGTGGGGCCTCTCTCCGAGGGACCGGATCTGACGGACTGCCCGGCGCGACGACGGAGCGCCCTCCCCCCACCGATGGGAGCGCTCCCATCTCACCGTTTCCCGTGACTGTAAGGTCCGGCAATGGTCATGACAACAGCTCGCGCAAGGATCCGCCGAAGAGATTTCGTGGACACAGGTCAGCGCCGTGCCGATCCGCCGCGCGCTCTGCCCGCACGGCCACGGGAGCGCTCCCCCACGCCCCGGGAGCGGCCGGTCCCGGCCCGCCCCGGCGCCCGGCCCTCCCGCCGGACGCGACCCGCCCGGACGGCCGCTCCGCCTGTGACTGCGGCTCACAGCATCCGCAGCGACTGGTTACGGCCTCCCGGGCGCCCGACGATGATCCGGGCGCCGCACGGCGCGGAGAGGAGGCCTGGTCATGGGCCGTGTCGTGACCGGGGCCGACCCGGTGCTCCGCTACCGGGGGGCGGTGTCCCTGCAGCACGGGCCTCGCGGGACCGCCCCCTGGCGGCTGCCGCACGAGGAGGCCCGGCTGCACCTGCCGGAGGGCGGGATCGGACGGGCCGCGATGCCGGCCGGGGTGCGGGTGGCGCTGAGGACCGACAGCGGGACTCTGACGTGCCGTTACCAGGCCGACCCGGCGCCGCGGTTGAACGGTCCGCAGGAGCACCCGTACCTCGACGTGGTCTGCGACGGCCGCCGCTCCCGCTCCGTACCCCTGCGGGCCGACGGCCGGGACGCCTCCTTCCTGGTGCAGCTGCCCGGCCGTCCCGCGCTCGTCGAACTCTGGCTGCCGCCGTACCACCAGTTCCGGCTGCGTTCCCTGGTCCTCGACGCGGGTGCCACGGTCACCCGCGACGACCGGGACCGGCCCCGCTGGGTGCACTACGGCAGTTCCATATCCCAGGGGCGCGGGGCGAGTTCACCGAGCCGCGCCTGGGCGGCCCTGGTCTCGGAGCGGGCCTGCCTGGATCTCACCTCGGTCGCCCTCGGCGCCGCCTGCTGCCTCCAGCCGATGACCGCGCGCCTGATGCGGGACCTGCCCGCCGATCTCCTGACGGCGTGCGTCGGGATCAACGTCCAGGCGCTGGGCAGCCACAGCCCGGACGCCTTCACCGCCGCGCTCGTCGGCTTCGTGCGCACCGTCCGCGACGGCCATCCGGACACCCCCTTCGCCGTGATGTCGACGATCATCGCGCCGGACCGCGAGAGCGTGCCCGGTCCGTCCGGGCTGACCGTCCAGGAGTGCCGCGAACGTACGCGCACGGCGGTGGAGTTGCTGCGTGCGCACGGCGATTCGAACCTGCACCACATCGACGGCCTGGACGTCTTCGGGCCCGCCCAGGCGCACCTGCTGCTGGAGCCCGAGGGCATGGACCGGCTGCACCCGGGCCCGGAGGGGCATCCGGTGTTCGCGGAGAGGTTCCTGGCGGCGCTCCGGCGCAGCCTGTGTGTGCCGGTACCAGCATGAACCGGGAACTGGTTGCCCTCGCGGCCGGACGCCACGATCACCTCGTCACCTTCCGTCCCCCGAGAGGAACCCCGTGTCCGCAACCGCTCCGCCCGGCACCGCAGGGACCACACCGAGGGTTCCCTGGGTCTCGTACACGGGCGTGTATCTGCTGCTGTTCCTGATCGGCACCGAGACCTTCCTGGTCTCCCCGCTCCTGCCGACGATCGCCGGGGACGTCGGAGTCACGGAGTCCGCCGCCGCCGTCACCGTCACCGCGTACACCCTGGTGTACGCGCTCACCGCACCCTTCCTCGGGGCGGTCTCCGACCGGTTCGGGCGGCGGCCGACGATCCTCGCGGGGACGGTGCTCTTCCTGCTGGGCAACGCGCTGGCCGCGGTCGCCGGGGACCTCACGGTCCTGGTGGTGGCAAGGGTGGCCGGGGCGCTGGGCGCGGCACTGGCGGGGCCGTCGATCTGGGCGCACATCGCCGAGACCGCGCCCGAGTCGGTGCGCGGGCGGGCGGTCGGCCTGGGGATGGCACTCTTCTCGGCCGGTCAGGTGCTCGGGGTGCCCGCCGGCAGCTTCCTGGCCGGGTGGGGCGGCTGGCGGGCCTCGTTCTGGGCGCTGACCGCGCTGTCGGCCGCCTCGGTCCCGCTGCTGCTCAGCCAGATCCCGAGGGCGCGGGGCCGGGACGACGTCCCGTCCGTGGGGCTCGGATCGGTGTTCTCGGTGTGGCGGGACGGAGTCCTCCGGCACACGCTGGTCGTCGTCTTCCTGCTGCAGGCCGCCAACCTGGGCGCGTACACCTTCCTCGGCACGGCCCTGCACGACCGCTTCGGCCTGTCGGTGGACGCGCTCGGGCTGCTCGGCGTCCTGGTGGGCGCGGGAAGCGCCCTCGGATCGCTGGCCGCCGGGCGCATCGGCGACCGGGCCCGCGGGCGGGGCGCCGGGGACGCGGTGTGGATCCCGGTGTGGGCACTGCTGCTGGGAGGGGCGGCCGTGGTCGCCGCTCTGGGCAGCCCCCGGATCGCGGTGTACGCGGGCGTACTGGTGTGGTTCTTCGCCAGCGGCGCCTTCGGCACGGTGATCCAGACGCTGCTGGTGAGCGCCCGGCCGGAACTGGGCGCGACCTCCAGCTCGTGGAACAGCGCGACGCTCTACGCGGGTACGGCGGTCGGGGTCACGGCCGCCAGTTCCTTCGCCCACGCCGACACGGGTACGGCGGCGGTGGGCGGTGGGCTGGCGCTGCTCGCGGGGCTGGTCGCGGTGCCGCTGGTGGGACGGCTCCGGCCGTCCGGCACGGGCAGCACGGACCGCAGGCACCAGGAGGACCAGGACGCCGGCGAGGCCGGAGGAGACCGGGGAGCCGGGGAAGTCCGCCGATCCCAGGAGGAGGTGTCCGCGGATGACCACGCTTGAGGCCTCCCCGGAACGGTCCATACCCGACACGGGCAGCCACCGGGCGCCCGCCCTCGACGGTCTGCGCGCGGTCGCCGCGCTGCTGGTGATCGCCCTGCACGTCGGCATCTACAGCGGGCAGGTGGCCTCCAGCTGGCTGGGCGTCGGGGAGGGCGGCCCGCTCGGGCCCGTCATCTCCCGCTTCACGGTGGGCGTTCCCGTCTTCTTCGTGCTGTCCGGTCTGCTGCTCTACCGTCCCTGGGCGAACGCGGCCCGCGGCGGTCTGCCCCGCCCGTCCACCGGGCGCTACCTGTGGCACCGCGCGCTGCGCATCCTGCCCGCGTACTGGGTGGTGTCCCTGACCGCCCTGGTCTGGTTCGGCCGGGACACACTCACCGAGGTGTGGCCGGCCCTTCGCACCTTCCTGCTGCTGCACATCTACCAGCACGACCCGATCCCCACCGGCATCCCGCAGACCTGGAGCCTCGCCACGGAGGTGTCGTTCTACCTCGTGCTCCCCCTGCTGGCATGGGGGCTCCACCCGCTGCTGCGGCGTGGCCGCACGGCGGCGGTCCTGGGCGTCCTCGCCGCGGTCGAGGCGGTGACGCTCGCGACGGTCGTGGCGACGCACCTCCCGTCCGCGGGACCGTACCCGCTCGCCCAGCTGTGGCTGCCCGAGTACGCCGGCTACTTCGCGGCCGGGACCGCCCTCGCGGTCATCGCCTCCGGGAGACGCCGGCCGCCCGCCTTCGTTCGGAGCCCGTGGCTGTGCTGGGGGGTCGCCCTCGCGGCGTACGTACTGGTCTCGACGCCGCTGACCGGGACCACGGCCCGCTACCCGACCGTGGCCGAGGCGCTGTTGGAGCACCTGCTGTACCTGGTGGTGGCGGTGGCGCTGGTGGCGCCGCTCGCCCTCGCGGACAGCTCGGGCGGCCCGGCGGCGCTGCTCCGGAAGCCCTTCCCGGCGTGGCTGGGGCGCATCTCGTACGGGCTGTTCCTCTGGCACATGGTCGTCGTCGAGGGCTGGCTGCGCGTCACGGGGGAACGGGCCGGGACGGCTCACTTCTGGGTCCTCTTCCCGGGGACCGTGGTGCTCACGACGGTCCTCGCCGCCCTCACCCACCACCTGGTCGAACTGCCCTCGCGGCGCCTGCGCACACGGGCCGCCGCGTCCCGAGAGAGAACGGAAGCACCATGACCGGCTGCGGTCCCGTCCGCTGGGGTGTCAATCTGCCCCTGCCCGCCCGTGAACTCACCGCCCACCGGGCCACGATCGAGGCGCTGCCCGACCTCGGGTACTCCGATGTGTGGACCGGGGAGGGCGGCGGCGTGGACGCCTTCACCCCGCTGGCCGCCGCGGCCGCCTGGCAGCCGCGGCTGCGTCTGGGCACCGGTGTCGTGCCCGTGTTCACCCGGGGACCCGGCATCCTCGCGCAGACCGCGGCGGGCCTCGCCGAGCTCACCACGGGCGATGTGCTGCTGGGCGTCGGCGCGTCGGTTCCCGCCCACACCACCGCACTCAACGGGGTCAGCCACGAACGGCCGCTGGCCCGTGTCCGGGACACCGTCCGCTTCCTGAAGCGCGCCCTGGCGGGACAGCCGGTGGGCGACGACTACGACACCCTCTCCGCTCCGGGCTTCCACCTCGGCTTCGTCCCCGAGAGGCCGCCGAAGGTGCTGGTGGGGGCGTTGCGTCCGAGAATGCTCGGCGTCGCGTACGACCACGGGGACGGGGCCGTGCTCAACCTGCTGACCGCCGGTGACGTACCGCGGGTGATCGCCGCGGGCGGCGGGCCGCGTCCCGGCAAGGAGACGGTGGTGAAGCTCTTCGTCTGCCCGACGCGCGACGCGTCCCGGGCCCGGCAGGCGGGCCGGGGCTTCCTCGGCTGGATCCTGAACCAGAAGCCGTACCACGCCTTCCACGAGTGGCTCGGCCGCGGTGACCAGCTGAAGGAGTCCCACGACCTCCACCTCCTCGGAGACCGCGCCGGTGCCGCCGCCGCCCTCCCCGACGAGCTGGTGGACGCCCTCTGGCTGCACGGTGAGCCGGCGGCCGTGCGCGAGCGGATCCGCGCCTACCTCCAGCCCGGGGTGACGACCGTGCTGCTGTACGTGGCGAACACCCCGGAGCTGCACCGCTCTCCGGAGTCGCTGACCGGTCTGCTGGCGGAGCTCCACGGGTGACCGGGCGGGTCCTGCTGCACTTCCACGGCGGCGGCTACCGGGCGGGGTCCCCCGAGGTGAGCCTGCCGCTCGCCGGGCACCTCGCCCGGCGAGCCGGTGCCGATGCCGTCGTACCCGCCTACCGCCTGGCACCGGCGCACCCCTTCCCCGCGGCCGTGGAGGACGGGCTCGCCGCCTACGAGGCGGTGCTGGCGGCGGGAACCGCGCCCGAGCGGGTGGCCGTGGCGGGCGAGTCCGCGGGCGGCGGCCTCGCACTGGCGGTGCTGCTGGCCGCCCGTGAGGCGGGGCTGCCGATGCCGGCAGCCGCGGCGGTCCTCTCACCGTGGCTCGACCTGACCGTCGAGGCGGAGTCGTACACCCGGTGCGCCGCGACCGATCCGGTGCTCGGTAGGGCGGCACTCCGGCATTCCGCGGCGCTCTATCTGGCCGGCGCCGATCCGCGCGTCCCCACCGCCTCGCCCCTGTTCGCTCCGGCCGAGGCCCTGGCCGCGCTGCCTCCGGTGCTGGTGCAGTCGAGCCGCGACGAGGTGCTCGCCGACGACGCGGTGCGGTTCGGGGAGCGGGTGGAGTCGAGTGGCGGCTCGTGCCGGGTGGAGCTGTGGCCGGGCACGACGCACTGCTGGCAGCTGTTCGTGGACCGGACGCCGGAGGCGGTGCGGGCCGCGGACAGTGTTGCAGCTTTCTTAAAGGACCGCCTCGACAGCCGGACAAGTGGAGGGAAAGCGGACAGGGCGGTCTGAGGCGCGGATATGCTGGCATCCGATCTGGTCGAATGCGGGACCGACGGAGGGGGAAACGACGGTGCGTTCGGACATCGAATTGGAGGAAGGCGTCCGCGAAACTGTCAACGCCAAGGAATTAGGGGCCTTTCTGCGCGCGCATCGCGAGCGGCGCAGCCCGCGCGACATGGGGCTGCCCGACACGGGCCGGCGGCGCACACCGGGTCTGAGGCGCGAGGAGGTCGCCGCCCTCTCGGGGGTGGGTCTCGCCTGGTACACCTGGCTGGAACAGGGCCGGGTCATTCCTTCGCGGAAGGTGCTGGAGGCGGTGGCCCGGACGCTCGGTCTGGACGCCGTCTCCTACCGTCATGTGCTGTCCCTCTCGGGCCTGTTGCCGCCGGTACCGGACCGCGCGGGGCATCGTGCGGTGGCCGCGCACACCCAGGCGTTGCTGGACACCTGGGCGACCTCCCCCGCCGTGCTGCTGGACTCGCGCTTCGACATCACCGCCTGGAACACGGCGTACGCGGCGGTCTGGTCGGACCCGGCCGACATCCCCCGCGAGCGCCGGAACCTGATGTGGTGCATGGCCGGCGACGCGGCGATCCGCACCACGCTGGCCGACTGGGAGCCGGTCGGACGCGCGGTGCTCGCGCAGTTCCGCGGGCAGACCGCGCGACTGGCCACGACGGACGCGCGCACCGCGGAGATCTACCGCATCCTGCGCGCGGACTTCCCCGAGCTCGCCGGCTGGTGGGAGTGCCAGGGAGTGGGCGACCTCACCGCCAGGCAGGTCGAGGTACGTCCGCCCTGCCACGGCGGGCTGACGCTGCGGTACACCGCGTTCAGGCCCGTCGACGACCCCGAGGCGCTCGTGCTGGTGCAGGCTCCGGTGACCCCCGCCGACCACGACCTGGTGGCGCGGCTGGTCCGTGAGCACCACGGGCGGACCGCCGAGGTGGTCCGCATCCACGCTCACGAGGGTTCGCCGCTGAAGAACGCGCGCAGTTCCGCGTAGGTCTCCTCAGGGGCCTCCTCGGGCAGGAAGTGCCCGCAGTCCAGGGCCCGTCCGCGCACGTCGTGCGCCCAGCGCCGCCACACGGAGAGCACGTCGTGGCGGCGTTCGGTGTGCGAGCGCCCGCCCCACAGGGCGAGCACCGGGGCGGCGATGCGCCTGCCCGCCCGCAGGTCGTCCCGGTCGTGGTCCAGGTCGGGGCCGAACATGGCCCGGTAGTCCTCGCACATGGCGTGCCGCACCGCCGGATCGCCCACGGCCGTCCGGTAGGCGGCCAGCGCCTCGGGGGTGAAGAGACCGGCCGCCGGGCCGAAGTAGAAGGCTTCGGGGTCGGCGGCGATCAGCGTCTCCGGCAGCGGGTGCGGCTGGGCGAGCAGGAACCAGCGCCACAGCTGCCGAGCCGTGGACGCGTCCACGGTGGCGAGCGCGTCGGCGGTGGGTACGACGTCCAGGACGGCCAGCCGCACCACGCTCCCGGGATGGTCCAGCGCCATCCGGTAGGCGCAGCGCGCACCCCGGTCGTGGCCGGCGACATGGAACCGCTCGTGGCCCAGCTCCCGCATGACGCGGACCTGTTCGGCGGCCATGGCCCTCTTGCTGTACGGCGCGTGGTCGCCGGTCGTGGCGGGGCGTCCGCTCGCGCCGTAGCCGCGCAGGTCGGTGGCGACGACGGTGAACTCCTCGGCGAGCCGGGGCGCGACCGCGTGCCACATGGCGTGCGTCTGCGGGAAGCCGTGCAGGAGCAGCAGCGGCGGGCCGTGCCCCGCGGTGCGGACGTGCACCGGCACGCCGTCCGTCTCGACGGTCAGCGTACGGAAGCCTTCGAACATGCCCATACGGCGAGGCTAATTCGCTCGACGGGGCCCAGGAATTCTATTGCGGATGCTGTTACCGGAACTCACAGGATGCGCCGTGCACAGCCTATTCGAGTCCCATTGACGCAGCCGGAAACACATTTCTAGGCTGCGCAAGGAATTTCGAATCCAACGGTTTTACTTCCTGGCCGAAAGAGCTGCTCATGAAGCAGAAGTACTCGACGGACATGAGCCCGGCGGAGCGTGCCGCGCTGTGGCGGCAGCGCCTCTTCGAGGCGGAGGCCGGCCTGACCCGGTACCTCACCGAGTCGCGCGGCGGACGTGACATCGACGACTGGATCACGGTGCGCGCGGAGATCTACGAAGGGCTGCCCGGGGTGTCCGGTGCCGCTCTCCCCGAGGCGTGGCAGCGGGTGTTCTTCCGCGCCCAGGCGCTGATGGAGCGCTTCCTCGTCTCCCGCTACGGCCACGGCGAACTCGCCGCCTGGGCACGGGCCGGCGCCGAGGTGCACCGCCACGTGGAGCCGGACCACGGGCGCGGCGCCCTGGACCCCGTGCTGAGGATCGCCCGCCAGGCCGAGCTGTACGGCTCGCGCTACGAGGTCACCGAGGACGGGCACGACAGGTCCTCCCTGACGATCACCCACTGTGCGATCTGGGACTACCGGGAGCGGGCCAGGGCCCGCGGGGTGGGCATCACCCTCGACTCCCCCTGCGAGTACTGCGTGCACGCCATGGGCGCCAACGTCGCCGCCAAGGGCTTCCGGCCCCGTCACGAACTGACCGAGGGACCCGAGGGACACGGCTGCCACTGGGAGGCGGAATGTGCGGCATAACCGGCTGGATCGACTTCGGCCACGACCTGCGGGCCGAGGAGGCCACCGTACGCGCGATGACCGACAGCCTGGTCCGGCGCGGCCCGGACGCGAGCGGGGTGTGGCTCGCCGAACACGCCGCGCTCGGCCATCGCAGGCTCGCGGTGATCGACGTCGCGGGCGGGACGCAGCCCATGGAGATCCGCGAGGGCGGGCGGCACGCCGTCGTCAGCTACAGCGGCGAGGTCTACAACTTCCCCGAGCTGCGCGCCGAACTCGTCTCCCTGGGACACGGGTTCCGTACCCGCTCGGACACCGAGGTGGTGCTCAGGGCTCATCTGGAGTGGGGCGAGGACGCTGTCACCAGGCTCAACGGGATGTTCGCCTACGCCGTGTGGGACATCGCAGGGCAGGAGCTGCTGCTGGTGCGCGACCGGCTGGGTGTGAAGCCGCTGTACTGGACGGTTCAGGGCGAGCGGCTGCTGTTCGGCTCCGAGCCCAAGGCCGTGCTCGCCAACCCGCGCTTCCGGGCCGAGACCGACGCGGAGGGGCTGGCCGAGCTGTTCGCTCTCCCGTCGGCCCCCACCCCGGGGCTGACCGTGTTCCGCGGGCTGCGGACCGTACGGCCGGGGCACACCGTGCGGTTCGGCCGGCACGGGGTGCGCGAACGGCGGTACTGGTCACTGGAGTCGCATCCGCATCACGGCTCCCTCGACACCACCGCCGGCCATGTGCGGGAGCTGCTGGCCGACATCGTGCGCCGCCAGCTGGTCAGCGACGTGCCGCTCGGACTGCTGCTGTCGGGCGGCCTGGACTCCAGCACGCTGACCGCGCTGGCGGCGACCGGTCCCGCGGACAAGGCCGCCACGTTCTCGGTGGACTTCCCGCCCGGCGAGCAGCCGGAGCGGCTCGGCGACTGGAACCGCGACGCGGACGCCCCGTACATCCGGGAGCTGGTGGACGGCCTGGGTACGGCGCACACGGCGGTCACCGTCCCCGGGGACGACCTGCTCACCCATCGCGGCATCGGCCTCGCGGCGCGGGACCGGCCCGGCTGGGGCGAGCCCGACACCTCCCTCCACCTGCTCTTCCAGGGCGTACGACGGCACGTCACCGTCGCCCTGTCCGGGGAGGTGGCCGACGAGGTCTTCGGCGGCTACCCCTACTTCCAGGACGACGGCCCGCTGGACACCTTCCCGTGGCTGCGCGGCAGGACGTCCCCGGCGAGCCTGCTCCGGCCGGAGGTCGCGGCGGCCGTACGCCCCGAGGAGTACGCGGCGCAGCGGCTGAGCGAGGCCCTCGCCGAGGTGCCGCACCTGGAGGGCGAGCCGGCGGAGGACCGGCGGGCCCGGCAGGTCTCGCACCTGGCGCTGACCCGCTGGCTGCCCGCGCTGCTGGACCGCAAGGACCGGATGAGCATGGCGGCGAGTCTGGAGGTGCGGGTGCCGTTCGCGGACCACCGGCTGGTCGAGTACCTGTGGAACGTGCCGTGGGCGCTGAAGACCGCGGGCGGCGAGCCCAAGGGGCTGCTGCGCCACGCGGTCCGCGACCTGCTGCCGCCGCGGGTGCTGCACCGGCCCAAGAGCGGGTACCCGGCGAGCTCGGCGCCCGCCTACGCGGCGGCGCTGCGGCGGCGGGCGGAGGAGCTCGTGCGGCAGGACAGACCGGTCTTCGACCTCGTGGACCGGGAGAAGGTCCGCCGGCACCTCGCCGAGGGGACCGTGCTGCCGGGGCCGCGCGCCGCCCCGCACCCGACCGGGGGCCTGGACCACCTGCTGGCACTGGACGACTGGCTCGACACCTACGGGGTGAGCGTCCGGTGACCGTGTCCACGCAGGAGTACCTGGCCGCCGCCCGGACGTTCCCGACCGGAGTGACGGTGGTGGCCACCCGATACCGCGGCGGATTCCACGCCAAGACCGTCTCCGCGTTCACCTCGCTGTCCCTGGATCCGCTGCTGGTCGGGGTGGCGATCGGCAGGCGCAGCCCGATGGTGTGGGCGACGCAGGCCTCCGGGGTGCTGTCGGTGAACGTGCTGCGGCACGACCAGCGGCGGGTCGCGGAATACTTCGCCGCGCCGTCGGACCGCCGTGACCTGCCTCCGCCCGTCGCCCTGTCCCGGGAGGACACGGGCGCACCCGTCCTCGGTGACTGCCTGAGCTGGCTCGACTGCCGGGTCGCCGGTGTCGTGCGGAGCGGCGACCACGCGCTGATCCTCGGCCGGGTCGTCGCCGTGCGCTCCGGCGAGGGCCGGCCCCTCGTGCACCAGGGCGGCGCCTACCACGCCCTCTCCCAGGAACAGGAGCTCCGCTCATGACGTCCTTGTCCCTCGCCTCGTCGGTCGCACCCCTCGGCGCGCTCGACGGCGACCGCTATCGCAAGAGCCTCGACGACGGGCGCAGCGTATGGCTCGACGGGGAGGAGATCGGCAACGTCGCCGAGCATCCGGCGTTCGCCGCGCCGGTGGCGGAGCTGTCCAGGCTGCTCGACCTCCAGCACGCGCCCGAGCACCGCGAGGTGCTGACGGTGCACCAGCCGGACACCGGGCTGCGGGTCGGCCGCGGCTACCACCCGCCGCGCACGGCCGGGGAGCTGCGGGCGGCCCGGGAGTCCGCCGAGGTGTGGCTGCGGGAGTCGCTCGGCCAGCACGGGCGTTCGCCCGCGTTCATGGCGTCGATCGCGGTCGGGCTCTTCGACTTCCGGCACCGGCTGGAGACCAACCGGCCGGGCTTCGGCGCCAACGCCGCCGCGTACCACCGGTACGCGGCCTCCCGCGACCTCCTCCTCACCCACGCCCTCGGCGACCCGCAGATCGACCGCTCGTCGAGCCCCGTCGACAACCCGGACCACGCCCTGCGGATCCTGCGCGAGGACGACGACGGCATCGTGGTGCGCGGGGCGAAGCAGCTCACCACGCTCGCGCCGTTCGCGCACGAGGTGCTGGTCTACCTGTCCGCCTCGTTCGCACAGCGTGGCGGCGAGGAGTTCGTGGTGTGGTTCGCGCTGCCGCTGAACGCCCCGGGACTGAGGATCCTGTGCCGGGAGCCGTTCGGCGGCGCCCCGTACGGCCATGCCCACCCGCTGGCGTCCCGGTTCGACGAGCAGGACGCGATGCTGTTCTTCGACGACGTGCGGGTCCCTTGGGACCGGGTCTTCCTGCTGCACGACGGGGCGCTCGCCCGCGAGGGCCTGACCCGCATCAACGCCTGGAGCCAGTACATCGGTCAGGTCCGCTACCGGGAGCGGCTGCGCGCCCTGCTCGCCGTCGGCACCCTGACGGCCGAGGCGATCGGCGTCGACGGGTTCCGCAACATCCAGGAGGACCTGGGCGAGCTCGCCGGATACGCGGAACTGCTGGACTACTTCCTGGCGGCCGGCGAGGCCACCGCCCGCACCACCGACGGCGGACTGTTCGCGCCGGGCCCGACACCGGCGGCCGCCGTGTGGGCGGCGCAGGTCGCCGGCCGGGCCGTCGAGATCGTCCGCGGCATCGGGCAGTCCGGGATCCTCATGCAGCCCACCGAGAAGGACCTGCGCTCGCCCGAGCTCCGCCCGCACCTGGAGCGATACATGCGCGGCAGGGGAATCGACGCCGACCGCAAGTCCCGGCTGTTCCGGCTGGCCTGGGAGCTGACCGCGGACAGCTTCGGGCAGCGCCAGGACCTCTACGAGTACGTCCACCGCGGTGACCTCGCCCGCAACCGCATCAACCTGCTGCGCCGCCACGACCAGTCGGAGGTCCGGGCCCGCATCACCGACCTGATATCCCAGCCACTCTGAACCGGAGGCACTTCGATGACCGAGGACATCCTCACCCGCGCCCGCACGCTCTCCGGATACGACGACGTCAGCGCGGTACGGCAGGCACAGGACCACGACTGGGTGCTGGACCAGGTACCGGGCGCCCCGTCCACGGTGGCCGACCTGGGCTGCGGCACGGGCGCCCTGCTCGACGCCGCCCTGGCACGCTGGCCCGGCATCGTCCGCACGGTCGGCGTCGACGGGAACGACGGCCGGGTACGGAGGGCGGGCGCACGGCTGGCGGGGCGCGCCGAGCTGCTCACCGCGGATCTGCTCGGACTCCCGCCGCTGGAGGACCGGTTCGACGCGGTCTTCATGACGTCGGTGCTGCACTGGCTGCACCCCGACGAGAACCGCGCCTTCGCCTGGATCTCCGCCCATCTGGCACCGGGCGGCACCTTCGTGCTGACGACCCATCACCCGGTGACCGACGCCGACGGGTACGGCGGCGAGGACGTCGTCGCACGCGAGGCACTCTCCGCCCTCGGGTACGGCGACAGCCTCGCCGGGGTCGTCCCGATGGGCGTCCGGGCCCGGCCCGCCCCGACGGTCCGGGCCCTGCTCGCCCGTCACTTCACCGTCACCGCGTCCGAGGAACGTCACGTCCCGGTGCGCGCCGAATCCGCCGCCCGGTACCGGGACTTCCACGCCTCGACCTTCGGCACCTACTTCAGCCGTCTCGTCCCCGACGGCCGTCAGGAGGACTTCTTCTCCGCCGTGGGCCGGGCCGCGGCACGCCGCACGGCCGCCCACGGCGAGGTCTACGGCATCACCGTGCGCGTCTGGCGTGCCACACCCCTGACCTGAGGTCCGGCCCGCTCTTCCCCGGCACAACCCGGATGACTCACCCCTGACCTGCCGTGCCGTGGCGTGCCGACCACCGCACCCCGCACACCCGGCTGACACACCCCTGACCTGCCGTCCCGGCCACCGCACCCCGCACAACCCCGGGGGACCAACCCCTGGCCTGACGCACCACCGACATCCCGCCACGCCCCGGGCCCGCCCCGGCGTGCCCCGAGAACGGAGACACCCCGTGCTGCCCACCCGCCGGTCCTTCCTGATGCTGTCCGCCGGCTCCCTGGCCGCCGCCGGACTGGCCGCCTGCTCCACGGCCCCCGGCGCCTCATCCGGCGCACCGCGCGACGGCGGCGAGCCCCGCGACGGCGGCACGCTCACCTTCTCCACCGACGTCGAGCCCGATGTCTACGACCCGCACGTCAGCCCGGCCGACATCGTGGGCGTCCTGCTGCGCAACGTCTTCGACTCGCTGGTGTCCCAGCGGCCCGACGGCACCTTCGAGCCCTGGCTGGCCAAGGAGTGGGAGGTGTCGAAGGACGGAAGGGCGTACACCTTCCGGCTGCGCGAGGACGTGACCTTCACCGACGGCACGCCCTTCGACGCCGAGGCCGTGAAGGCCAACTTCGAGCACGTGGTGGCCCCGGCGACGAAGTCGCAGTACGCGGCGACGCTCATCGGCCCCTACGACCGCACCGAGGTCACCGGCAGCCACAGCCTCACCGTGCACCTGAAGAAGCCGTACGCCTCCTTCCTGCACGCCCTGTCCACCACCTACCTCGGATTCCACTCCCCCAGGACGCTGAGCGAGCACCCCGGGGAGCTGGCCGCCGGCGGGCGCTTCAGCGTGGGCACGGGACCGTTCACCTTCACCTCCCGGGTCAAGGGCCAGAAGCTGGTGTTCACCCGGAACGCGGCGTACGGCTGGGCACCCGGATCCGCGAAGAACCAGGGTCCGGCCCATCTGGAGCAGTTGGTGGTGACCTTCCTGCCGGAGAACGCCACCCGGGTCGGCGCGGTCACCTCGGGCCGGACCGACGTCGCGGACTCCCTGCCCGCCAACCGGGTCGCCACGCTGAGGAAGCAGCAGGGGCTCGGTGTGCTGAGCCATGACTCGCCGGGCGCCGTCTACCAGTACTTCCTCAACACCGGACGGGCCCCACTCGACCAGCTCGACGCACGGCTCGCCGTCCGGGCGGCCGTGGACACCGAGGCGATCACCCGGGCGGTGTTCGCGGGGCAGTACCGCCGGGCCTGGGGGCCGCTGTCGCCGTCGACCCCCTCGTACGCGAAGTCCACCGAGGACAGCTGGGGCCACGACCCGGGCAAGGCGGCCGAACTGCTGGACGGGCTCGGCTGGAGCGACCGGGACTCCGACGGCTATCGCGTCAAGGCCGGCAAGCGGTTCTCGCTGAGACTGCTGTACGTCCCCGCGTACACCAAGCCCGAGCGGCGCACCTTCGACACCGCCGTGCAGGACGCGTTGAAGAAGGCCGGCATCGAGCTGAAGCTCGTACCGCTGGACGCGGGCAGCTACACCCCCGTCCGCAACCGCGGCGAGTACGACATCATCGCCTTCGCCTGGGGCGGCTCCGACCCCGATCTGCTGCGGACCCTCTTCCACTCGGGGAGTCAGCTGGCCGACGGCGGTGCCAACGGCTCGCGGCTGCGCGACACCACGGTCGACGGCTGGCTGGACGAGGCGGGCGCCGCCGCGGACCCGGCCAGGCGTGCGGAGCTCTACGGCAAGGTGCAGGAACGGATCGTCGAGCAGGCGTACACCGTCCCCGCCTTCGTCTCCACCCGGCAGCTCGGCGTACGCGCCAGGGCGCACGGCGTGACCTTCGACGCCTCGGCGTGGCCGCTGTTCCAGGGTGCCTGGGTGGACGCCTGATGCCGGGCACCCTCCGGCTGGTGCTCCGGAGGCTCGCGGCCGGCCTGCTGGTGCTGTGGGGAGCGGCGACCCTGGCCTTCGCCGCCCTGCACCTGGTGCCCGGGGACGTCGTCGACACCGTGCTCGGACCGGGCACGGCCGCCACCCCCGAGCTGCGCGAGCAGATCCGCCGGGACTACGGCCTGGACGACCCGCTGATCGTCCAGTACCTGGGCCAGCTGGGGCAGTTGGCCACCGGCGACCTGGGCCGCTCCTACCAGCTGGGGCTGCCGGTCGGCCGGGTCCTGGAAGGGCAGGTCGCGCCGACCGCGGAGCTCGCGCTCGCGGCGACGGTGCTCGCCCTGACCGTCGCGTTCGCGGCCGCCGTCCTCAGCGCCGGCCGCGGCCGGGGCGTGCGGTCCCTCGTCTCGGGCATCGAGCTGCTCGCGGTGTCCGTGCCGTCGTACTGGCTGGGCATCCTCGGCCTGACCTTCCTGTCCTACCGGTTCGGTCTGCTGCCCGCGGCGGGCGACGGCGGTGCGCTCGCCCTGCTGCTGCCCGCCCTGACCCTGGCCCTGCCCATCGGGGGCGTGCTCGCCCGGGTCGTGCGCCAGGAACTCGACGAGGCGTCCGCCCGGCCGTTCGCGCTGACCGTACGGGCCCGGGGCGCGGGTGAGCGCCGCCTGCTGCTCCGCCACACCCTCAGGCACGCGGCGCTGCCGGTGGCCACCCTGTCCGGCTGGATCGTCGGCAGCCTGCTCGGCGGGGCGGTGCTGACGGAGACCGTGTTCGCGCGGCCGGGCCTGGGGCGGGTGCTGGTGACCGCCGTGACGTCGAAGGACGTGCCGGTGGTGACGGCGCTGGTGCTGCTGTCGGCCGCGGCCTTCGTGGTGGTGAACCTGCTGGTGGACCTGGCGTATCTGATCATCGACCCGCGGCTGCGGGTGGAAGGAGCAGCGGTATGAGATCCGTCCGTGGAGGACCGGCCGAAGGAGGTGCCGAATGAGCGCGATCGCGCGGACCGCTCCGGTCGCCGCCGGGCTGGTACTGGCCGTCTGGGCGGTCGCGGCCGTGGCACCGGGTCTGCTCGTCTCCGCGGGCCCCGACGCCACGGACGTCGTGGCGGCGCTCCGGCCCCCCAGTGGGGCACACCCGTTCGGCACCGACGAACTCGGCCGGGACGTGCTGTCCCGGGTGGTGCACGGAGCGCGGCTCTCGCTCGCCATCGGGCTCGGGGCGACCGCCCTGGCGGTGGCCGTCGGGCTGCTGGTGGGGCTGCTCGCCGCAGCGGGCGGGAAGCGTTCCGACCAGGTGCTGATGCGCGCCCAGGACGTGCTGCTCGCGTTCCCCGAACTGCTCCTCGCACTGCTGGTGGTGACGGTCGTCGGCTCCGGTACGGCCAATGTGCTGGTGGCCATCGGGATCGCCGCCGTACCGACGTACGCCCGCCTGGTCCGCGGGCAGGCGCTCGCCGTGATGCGCTCGGGGTACGTGGAGGCGGCCACGGCCCTCGGGGTGCGGCCGCCGGCGGTCGTCGTACGGCATGTGCTGCCCAATGTCGCGGGCCCGCTGCTGGTGCTGGCCACGGTCGGCACGGGCACGGCGGTGATCTCCGGCTCGGCCCTCAGCTTCCTCGGGCTGGGGGCCGCGCCCCCGGCCTCGGAGTGGGGGGCGATGCTCGCCGACGGCCGGGAGTTCCTCGCGACGGCGTGGTGGACGGCGACCTTCCCCGGGCTGGCGATCATGTCGGTGGTGCTGTCGGTGACCGTCCTGGGACGTTCGCTGCCGGGCCGGGGGGAGCGGTCGTGAGCCTGCTGACGGTCGAAGGCCTGGACGTCCGCTTCGGCGCGGTGCACGCCGTGCGGGACGTGTCGTTCGCGGTGGAGCCCGGCGAATGCCTCGCCCTGGTCGGCGAGTCGGGGTCGGGCAAGTCCACCGCGGCCCGTGCCCTGCTGGGGCTCGCCGGACCCGGTTCCCGGGTCTCGGCGCGCACCCTGCGCATCGACGGACGGGACGCGGCCGGCTTCACACAGCGGGACTGGCGTACGGTGCGGGGCGGCACCGTCGGCCTCGTCTCGCAGGACGCCCTGGTCTCCCTGGACCCGCTGCGCCGGGTGGGCGCCGAGGTCGCCGAGTCGTTGCGGCTGCACCGGACCGTCGAGCCGGACCGGGTACGCCACCGGGTCGTCGAACTCCTGCGTGACGCGGGTGTCCCGGAGCCCGAGGCCCGAGCCGCCCAGTACCCGCACGAGTTGTCCGGTGGTCTGCGCCAACGCGCCCTGATCGCGTCGGCGTTGGCGGGACGGCCGCGACTGCTGATCGCCGACGAGCCCACGACCGCCCTGGACGTGACGGTCCAGGCCCAGATCCTGGAACTGCTGGGCAGGGCACGGGAGAAGGGAATGGGGCTGCTCCTCATCAGCCACGACCTCGGCGTGGTGTCCCGGGTCGCGGACCGGACCGCGGTGCTGCGCGAGGGGCGTGTGGTGGAGACCGGTACGACGACCGGCCTGCTGACCGCGCCCCGGCACCCCTTCACCCGTACCCTGCTGGCGGCGTCGGTGGTCCGCCCTCCCCGGCAGCCCGGCCCCGTGGGCGGGCGGCGCCTCGAATTGACGGCCGTCTCCAAGGGCTACGGCTCCCGCGTCGCCGCCCAGGAGGTCTCCTTCGCCCTCCACGCCGGGGAGACGGTGGGCCTGGTCGGCGAGTCCGGCTCAGGGAAGTCCACCGTCGCGCGGATCGCCATGGGCCTGCTGCCTCCCGACTCGGGCACGGTGACCCTGGGGGGCGGCCCCTGGTCGGCGCTCCCCGAACGCCGTCGCCGCCCGCTGCGCCACCGGGTCCAGCTCGTCCACCAGAACCCGTACGGGACCCTCGACCCGCGCTTCACCGTGGCCCGGGCGCTCGCCGAGGCGCTGCCCCGGCACCCCGACCGCCGGGACCGGGCGCGTGAACTGCTCGACCTGGTGGGCCTGGACGACGATCACCTGCCGCGCCGCCCGCACCAGCTGTCCGGCGGGCAGCGCCAGCGCGTCGCGATCGCCCGCGCCCTGGCCACCGGACCGGAGGTCCTGGTCTGCGACGAGCCGGTGTCCGCGCTGGACGCCTCCGTACAGGACCAGGTCCTCCGCCTCCTGGAGGACCTCAGGGAACGCCTGGGCCTCGCCCTCCTGTTCATCTCCCACGACCTGGGGGTGATCCGGCGGATCAGCGACCGGGTGCTGGTGATGAAGGACGCCCGGGTGGTGGAGGAGGGGACGGCCGCACAGGTGCTGTCCGACCCCCGGCACCCCTACACCAGGGCGTTGCTGACCGCCGTCCCGGATCTGCCCGGGGCGCAGGCGGCACAGGAGGTGGCGCCGTGACGGCGCCCGCCGGCGTACGGACGCCCGTCCCCCCCGTCCCCCGGCGCACGGGGGGACGGGGGACGGGCCGGCCCCTGCCCCGCGTACGGCCGGCGGTGGACCTGACCGGCGGCAGGACGCCTACGGGAGGACGACGTCCCGTCCGGGCCCGCCCTCGCTCACGTCCTTTCCGGGGCCACCGCCGACCAGGTCGTCGCCGCCCTCGCCGTGCAGGGTGTCGTCACCGGGGCCGCCGAGCAGGAGGTCGTCGCCGTCACCGCCCATGACGTGGTCGTCGCCCTGCCCGGCGTACACGAGGTCCGCACCGCCGTAGGCGTCGATCATGTCGTCGCCCCGGCCGCCCCACAGCCGCTGGTCGCCGTCGTCACCCATCAGGTGGTCCATGCCGTCACCGCCGTCCAGGACCACGCGCCCCATGACCATGTCGTCCCCGGCGTCGCCCCGCACGGTGTGCGCGGTGTGGGCGTGCAGGATGTCGTCACCGGGGCCGCCGCTGACGGTGGCCACCCCTGGATCGCTGGTGGCGATCTCGTCGTCGCCGTCGCCGAGGAGGACGTCGATCCTGTCCGGCGTGGAGCCGCCGGTGGGCAGTTCACAGACGACGTAGGTGTCGGACCCGGGTTCGAGGTACGCGCAGTGCTCCCCGGGTTCGAGCGGGACGGAGTCGCGGAAGCCTATCCGCCGTATCCCGTCGCCCTGGTCCATGGGCACCACGTGCAGGTCGTTCGCCTGCCCCGCCGCGGCCGTGAAGGTGATCGACCGCGTCGCCCAGTCGGCGGTGACGTGCGCCTTCGCCGCTGTCGCGGCGGGGGCGGCGGCGGCCGGGGTGACGGCGAGACCGGTGGCGAGGAGGGTCACGACGGCCGCGTGGGTGATGACTTCGTGTCGGTTCATGGGACCTCGTCTCGATGGGCGAATCGCCGGGGCGGCCGGGTCCGGCCCGGGGTGATCCGGTTCCGTGGGGGGGGGAACCGGCGGGAGCCACCGCCCGGCGTGCGCCGGACGGTGGCCGGGCTCGTACCGCGCCGTCAGCTCACGTCGACGTCCACGCAGGCGTAGAAGGCGTTGGCGGTGTCCGCGATGTTCCAGACGGCCAGGACCTTCTGCCTGCCGGTCAGGCTGCCGAAGTCCACCTGGTGGGTGACGGTCGCGCCGGGCCTGGCGCCGCCGTCGTCGAACTCCGCGATCTTCCGGCCGTTCGCGTAGTACTGCCAGGTGCTGGTGGAGTGCTGCGCGGTCAGCTTCCAGTTGAAGTCGGCCGTCCGGGCGACGGGGGTGACCTTCCACCCCTTGCTGTCGTCGTCGAGTTCGGCGAAGCCGGCGTTCCCTCCGCTGCAACTCGTCAGCCCCTTGGGGCCCTCGACGCTCTGCGGCTCGTACGTGATGGAACCGCACGCGACCTCGCCGGAGGCGCACTGTGCCTGACGGCTGGGAGGCGAGGAGATGTAGCCGTGCGCGCTCGCGCTCCCTGCGGGCAGGCACACGGCCAGCAGCGGGGCGATACCCGCGCCGATGGCTACGGCCAGCGTCTTCCTGCTCTTCATGACAACTCCTTCGTGGGGGTTCGCGCTTGCCGGCCACCAGGGACAGGCAGGCATGAGCATGTCAAGAAGCACTTCGCGTGGCGTCGTGGGGTTGCCACGGAAGGCCCCCGAAGCCTAACCCTCTTGGTCTAGACCAGGCCAGGGCCTGCACGAGATCGCCACACTCACACGTACCTCCGGGCGCCGACTGCCCCGGCGGAGCGCTCAGACACCCGCAGGCGAAAGGTGTCCGGCCGCCTTGCCCAGCGCAGCCGCGTGCAGCTCGAGGTCGGGTGCGGCGCCGCGGTCGGCGGGCATCGACGCCATCAGGGCGAGCCGGTCCCGCCAACTGCTGCCGGTCAGCGGCACGGCCACCGCGTTCAGCCCGGCCGCCGACTCACCGGCACTCCGGGCGTGACCGCGGCTTCGGACCCGTACCAGCTCGGCGAGCAGCTCGGTCCGGGTCCGCAGAGTGTGCTCGGTGACCCCCCGCAGCTCTTCCTGCGGGTAGAGGGCGCAGACCTGTTCGGTGGGCAGCTGGGCGAGCAGCACCTTGCCGGCCGCGGTGGAGTGCGCGGGATGGGCGCGCCCCACGTCCAGGGCCACCCGTACCGGGTGGGGTGACTCGCGGCCGTCCGTGACGATGACCCGGTCACCGATCAGCGCGGCGGTGCTCACGGTCTCCCCCGTGGCCTCGGCCGCCGCGGCGAGGACCGGCTGGAGCCGGGCAGCGGTGGCCGGGTCGTATCCGGCGGGCCTGCCCAGGGTGACCAGTTCGGGCCCTGCGCAGTAGCCGCGGCCCGACGTGTCGCGGGAGGCGAAACCGCGGGCCTCCAGGGTGCTGAGCACACGGTGCGCGGTGGACCGGGCCACGTCGAGTTCCCTGGCGGCGTCGGTGACCGACAGGGTGTCGTGGGTGAGGAAGAGGCGCATCAGGCGCAGTCCGGTGTCCAGCGACTCGATGACGTAGCTCCTGCCGACGCTCACGATGTCCTCCCTGTGGTCGAGGCTGGCGGCCCCGGCGGCACGAAGCGCCCGGTCCCTCACCCACCCCATGATCCCCGACCCGCGCGCGGCGGGCCCCACTCCGCAGACGGTGTGCGACAGCCGGGGCCGCTCCCCTCACGTCATCGTCCGCCGCGGTGGAGGAGTGGCCACCGCACCGGCCGGTGCGTGGTTCTGCCCTCGGCCAACGGGCGCCGTAAGCACGGCATTCCGGGGGAAGGGTCAGCCCTGTTCGTTCATCGACCCTGTGGGAGGTACCCGTGTATCCGGTGCTGAGCCGTGCGTGGCGTCGTTCGCCGTACCGGCCGGTGGTGAGCCACCCGCTGCTGCGGCGGGTCCTTCCAGGATTCGCGGTCTCCTCGCTCGGCGACGGGATGGCGGTGGTCGCGGTCAGCTGGCTTGCGATCGAACTGGCGCCGGCCTCGGAGCGGGGCATGTGGGTGGCGTCGGCAGCCGCGGCGTACACCCTGCCCGGCGCGATGGGCGCCCTGCTGCTCGGCCGGTTCCTCCGCCACCGCCCACCCGCTCGACTGGCGGGCTGGGACGCGGCGTTGCGGGCAGGCGCACTCGGCGCCATCCCGGTGTTCCACGCCTTCGAAGCCCTGGGCGTCCACGGCTATGTCGCCCTCCTCGCCCTCTCCTCCGTACTCCACTCCTGGGGCCAGGCCGGCGTCTACACCATGCTGGCCCGCGTCCTTCCCGAACACGACCACCTGGCGGGCAACGCCCTGCTCTCCGGGGTGGGTTCGACAGCCACCGTGGCCGGCCCGGCCCTGGCCGCCCCGGTCATCGCGTTCGGGGGCCCCGCGACGGTGCTCGCCGTGGACGCCCTGACCTTCCTCGCCCTTGCGCTGACCTACCTCGCCGCAGTCCCGCGGGAGAGTGTGCCGCAACCCGACGAGGTCCCCGCATCACGGTCGGCGGGCTTCGCCGTCGTGCGGCGCACCCCCGCGCCGGCCGGGCTGCTCGCCCTGAGCTTCGCGTTCTTCTTCCTCTTCGGCCCCGTCTACGTCGCCCTGCCCCTGCACGTGTCGGACGACCTGCACGCCCCCGCCGGGGTGCTGGCCGCGTTCTACACGGCCTTCGGCATCGGCGCCATGGCCGGATCGGTGCTCACCGGCTTCCTCGGCCGGCTGCGGCTGTGGCCCACCACGGTGGGGATCGTCGTCGCCTTCGGGACGCTCATGCTGCCGATGGGCCTCGGCGCGCCGACCGCCGTGTCGGTCGTCTGCTTCGGATGCGCCGGGATGCTCTGGCCGCCGTACGCCTCCCTGTCGACCACGCTGTTCCAGCGCTCCATCCCCGGCGCACTGCTGCCGCAGGCACTGGCGGCGAACTCCGCGGTTCGCGTGCTGTCGGTGCCCTTGGGCACGGCGCTCGGCGGGCCGCTGGTGGCCTCGCTGGGCTCGGTCGGGGTGCTACGGCTGTCGGGCACGGCCGTAGCGGTGCTCGGACTGGCCTCGGCCGCGGCCCTGACCATCCGGGCGGCCGGGGCCCGCCGATAGGAGTGCGCCGCGGCTCATCCTCCGCGGCCCGCTCGCCACAGCCACCTCCGCCACCGCGAGCTCACGGGCGTACGCATCGGCCGGGGTGGCAGGGGTGCGGGCCGCGCGAGTCCTGTCCCGACGAAGCTGCCACAGGACAACTCCGCACTCGTACAGCGGCGTTGACCATTCCACATGGTTGTTCCAGCCTGATGCGAACAATCTGGAAGGAGGACCGTCTTGTCCTCGAACACCACGCCCGTGCGGGGCGGAGCCCGCCTTCCGGCCTCACGTCTCGTCGCATTCGGCGCCCCGTTCGCTCTGGGGGCCGCCGTCTACGCGGTCGTCTTCGTGGTAAAGCAGCCGACGCTTCCGGATCCGGTCGGCATCCACTGGGACGCATCGGGTTCCGCCGACGGTGTCACCTCCTCTCCTCTGGGGCTGCTCGGTCTCGTCATGGGCGTATTCGCCTTCGAGTTCGCCGGGTTCGGTGCTTCGCTCTGGCAGGTGCGGACGACCCCGGGCAGCCGTCTCGCACTGTCGGTACTGGCCTGGGCCACTGCCGCGTTCACCTGCGCGTTCTGCACCATTGCGCTCCTGGCGAGTGCGGGAGCGGCAGAGTACACCGACGCCACGTTCCCCACCCTGTCCCACTGGCTGGCCACCGCGGGTGCGACCGCGGCAGGCGCGGCAGTGGGTTTCCTCCTGGCCCGCAGAGAACACTGAGTGAGGGAGCCCGGTGAAACACGAGCGCGCCCCGGAGCAGATCGTCCTGTCAGCGGGTGAGCGGGTGGCCAAGGACCTAAGCCTCACGTTCGCTGCACCTCCGTGCGGCGAACGCTGCACGCAAAAACGCCCCAGAAAACACGTCTCCCCAGGTCAGAACGATTCTGCCTGGGGACGCTCGGTGGGGCGGGTGGGACTCGAACCCATAGGCGTGACGCCTCTCACCTGCGACGATGCCGAAACAACAGACATAGCCACCCGTTTCCATCCCGCTGCATCCCCCTCGATCCGGCTGGAACGGGGGACCGTGCAGCGTTCGCTGCACCAGCTCTTCTTCACTTCAACGCGACCACAGCCCTCGGATGCGTAGGGCGGAGCCACATTCGAGGGAGCAACGAATCACCCCGGGCAGCAGCGAGTTTCGTGAGCTCCTTGACACCCTTACCAACCCAGGGCGCGGCTACGTTCCGTAGCGGACTGGCCGACGGCGAAAGTATTGGGTCGTGATGTCGCCAGGGGTGCAACGTTCGGAAGAATGCCGCGCAGGTGCGGATCAGCAGTGCGTCGCGGGCGATGTCCTCCCTGCATCGGCTCGCCGTCGGTGTGCTCCGCCTGGCAGGGCGGAACAACATCACCGAGGGCCTACGCCATCACGGACGGGATATGCCCCGGCCGCCGGCGCCCCTCGGACTCACATGACCATGCCCAGCCGATCGCGAGAGCGACGGAGCTGTGGGGCGTCGCGGTCAGGCGCCTTTGCGGACCGGGGAATACGCTTCTCGAAAGTTCGCCCGTGCCTGCCACAAGCACGGCGTCGTCCCATCCATGGGCGTGCTCACTGCTCGGCAAGTCGGTAGACGGCGCTGTCCGGGTCGATCTTCACGATGACGCCTGTTGCGGCAAGATCGCGGAGGGCATTGCGAGCTCGCTTCTCCTGCTGCCGCTGGTCGCCGTCGCCGTGACCGGCGTCGCGGAGCGCGGTCACGGCGCGCCGAGTGTCCCAGACGCCACCGTGGGCTCGGATGGGCTGCTCCAAGATCTGCGCGATGGTCATAGTCTTGGCCCTTACTGCTCGGCGCGGTGATACTTGCGCTTGTGATTGGCGATGCTCTCCGCCGTCCCTCGATAGCCGGGCGCGCTGGAGCACTCGCGGCACTCCTCCCAGACGCCGGCATCGACCGCAGCACGGCTGACGGAGTGGTGGGGGCCGTAGCCGTGGGTGTGGAGGAACTCGGGCACGGAAGAGCCGTACTTGATGGCGATGACGGCGGCTTCGGCGACCTTGTCGTGGCCAGGGGCGAAGAACTTACCGAGGCCGACTTCCTTCTCGCAGCCGCACCAGCACGTGCCGGTGGGAATGAGGCGGAGCTTCTTCTCTGTCATGGACCAAGCATGACCAACCCTTGCATTGATCACAAGGGTGCAACTCAAGTATTAATAGCAAGAGTTACTTGCATAAGGGACTCAACTGGCCACATCAAGAACGCCCTTGAACCATGAGCGCCGAACCTGGGCCCCCGCGAAGCCGGGGACGACCGCCAATCAAGGCTGGGCGCTACTTCTTGTACCTCAACTACGACCGCCGCCAGCAGCATGGAAGTGCCGAACTGTGTTCAGTCCATCGGTGCGATTTGGTGTCGTACCCATAGGACCGCCGCCGCTACCAGGGACATGACTCCCGCGAGTATCACCCAGCCCCACACGCGACCTGCGAGAACCTCGACCCCGGAGGCATTCGCCAGGATTTCAAAACACGATCCGGGCACGCGCATGTTGTACCCGTCATTGTGTGGATGTGTTGCGCAGTAGCCAGCCTCGTAGCCCACTGCCTTCAGTAGAATTCCCAAAAGGACCGCGCCCAGGCCACCTAGCCCAAGCCACTCGGGCGTAGGCATCACGCGCTCTGGCAGGACCCAGCTCCTCGCGGACGAGCTCCCGTCCTCCCAGCTGCCCCGTCTCTCCGTCTGCAACGGTGCCCGACGTAGTTGTTCCTCAGCCCGCACTACACGCTCTTTGGCTCTCTGTTGCTCCCGCTCGGTCTCGGTGCGCCAACACTGCATGGTGCCCGAGGGCAATACACGACGCACACTCGCCTGATCGTGCCCTACCTTCGAGGCATGAGCCCGTACCGCGGCGGCTGTCGTCAGCCCCTCGGCCTGTGCCACAGGCTGCCCGCATGCCTCACATGTCCACTCCACCTGTGCCGCCCCCTCGTCTGCGTCATAGCCATAGTGCCCATCCTCAGCACGGCGAGGTCGAGCTCGCGAACAGAGGGACTACATGAGTACGACGTCACCACCAAAGCCTGGGGGCGTGCGCCTGCTGAGGAGGCGTCTGCTGATGAGTACCGCTCCGAACCCTGCTTGGGGACCCCCCGAAGAAGAACATCCGCCGAGCACCGACGGCAGGAAGAAGCACCACCGGATCTTCCTCTGGGCCTTCCTGGCCGTACAGGCGCTCTTCCTGGTCTAGATCATTACCGGTGCCAACAGCAACGATCACGCTTCCTGCGAGGGAATGGTCGGCGACGCACTTACCACGTGTCAGAACGCAGGCGACGTCGGCACCGCGATCGGAGTAGGCCTCATCATCGCTCTCTGGGTAGCCGTGGACATCATTTTGGGCATCACCTACGGCGTCTACCGCCTTGCCCGCAGGCAGCGAGCGTGACGCGACTCACCGCCCGGGGGCAGCGGCAATTGTGTCGCTGAAGTCATTCGCCGGGCGAGGGTGGCTCGGGCATTTCCCAGATGCGGCTGAATACGTCGGCAACCTGGGGCCAGACCAGCTGACGAGCATCCTCGACCGAGTCGACCTCATTGGCCAAGGGCCCGAGGACAACGAACTCGTGGGGGATGATTCTGCCAGCCCTGTCCTTGCGTCCCAAGGGATCCGGGAAACGCAGCGCCCCCTTCTCGGCGACGCGACGCCAGACTTCCGGCTCGTCCCCGACACCCGAGAAGGCGTCGTCGTAGACCTGGAGTGGATCCCCGAATCCCCCGTCACGGAGAAACCGGAAACCCCAGGTCCGCCCACGCGTGGCCCAGATGAGGCTCACTTGACGCTCCTCAGAAACACCTGCTCCTCTTCTCCCCTGTCCAGGTCCATCCGGAAGCGGGTCAACGTGGCGGTGAGGTAGTTCTGTTTGGCCATCGCTTCGGAGTTGATGTTTTTGAGTTTATCCCCTGCCACCTTGGCCGCCTCGTTCAAGACTTCCTTCGAGAGCACGAGGCCAACGACGTTACGCAAAAGACCTACCGCACCCGGAAGCTTGACCTTGCTACCGACCAGCGCAGCGGCCAAAGCTCCCGCCCCGCCCAGCAGACTCTCCGCCACCTTCACAGGGACTTGTTTCAACTGGGCCCATCGGACGTGGCGCTCGAATGGAAGCATGGCGGCCAGCGGGAGGATCAACTCCAGGCCGACGCGCTTGGTCACCTCAATCTTTTCTGCACCGAACTTCGCTGACGAAAGCAGCACGAAGTCCTCACCCACGGACAACGCGTCGCTGGCCTCCACCAGCCCAGCGATCACCTCGCGCAATTCGACTATGTCATCGCCGGCCTTCTCCACAAGGAGATCCCTGAACTTGAACACGTCCAGGTTCGGCAGCAGATCGGACTTTGACAGTGCCATGATCCAGATACGCGGAAATTCGACGAGCGGCTTGCCGTCCTTCAGCAGATCACTCTTGATCGACAGCAGTCCGTTACGGAAATTGGTCAGCAGCGACTTCAGGTACCGCTCTTCCTGTCCGGCGTTGTCCAGCAACCGCTGACCGTCCACCAGCAGGAGGGCGACATCAGAGCCCAGCAAGGACATAAACGTGTCGACTCTGCGTTGGGCCTCTTCCGGCCCGCTCACGTCATCCTCGAACCACTCACCCGGGTAATCGTGCCAGACAAGGCGCAAGGCGTCGAAAGGCCTGGCCTTATTGGCCTTGGCGTCGGACCCGTCCTTCAGCCTGACCGAGAAAGAATAGGACGTGGCGGAGAAACGGTCGGCTGCGGGCAGCCGCGCCGACTCCCTCATGCCTAGGTAGTTTCGATGCAGCCGAGTGCCCTGTCCCATTTCGTCCGCCACGACATGGAACAGACTCTTCTGCAGGTACTGAGGCTCCTGCGTGGCTCCATAGAAGGAGGAGAGCATGACGGTCTTCCCGCTGCCGCTCTCGCCGAACACTGCAATGTGCTGCTCCAGCGCTGCTTTCTTTACTTGCATATGAGGAGCATACTGAGGTTCCCCTCGCAGCGTGAAGACCGTGCTGCAGGGGAATTCAGAGCGTGCGCGTGCCGCTGGCGGTTGCCAAAGCTCGCCAGCACCCCTGCCCACTCTCCCGAAGAAGAGCGTTGAGACGTGCCACTTGCTGCGGCATGAGATAGACCGTGTCGGGCTCGAGGCAGTAGTGGGCCTCGGACCGCACGAGGACTTCCGGCCAGCTCCAGATCTTGGTTGCGGTCCACCCCTGACCCACCTGGGCACGGGGAGCCGGGAAAGGTTCACCCTGGGTGCGCCTCTTCCTTGCTGCCCACAGGCGCACAGCTTCATGGCTCAGGCCGGCCCGCGCGGCGATGTCGGCAAGCGAGACGAACTGCTCGTCGACGCGCTCTACAGAGGCCTGCGGCAGCACGCGTCCGATGCGAGAAGAAGACCCGCAGCACTCCGGGCCCGTGGAACCCAGCGCACCCGCGGCGACACGCGCCGGCGCGCCTCGAACGACCCGAGGTCGTTACGGGCGACCTGCCGAGCAGGTCAACCACCGAACCTCACTGAAGAATCGAGGTTAGCTCCATGAGCATCACGCGCTGGCTATGCTGCGTCCGTCCCCTTCCTGGACCAACGAGGACGACATGCAGCAGTCCTGGAACAGCGACCGCCGCCGCACCGCAATTGGCCGCAACGCGCTCTCGGTACCCGCCCGCCAAGCTCTGGCCGATCGCCAACTCACCCCCGACCGCACTGTCCTCGACTACGGCTGCGGGCGCGGCGGAGACGTCAGGTCCTTGGAACGCCTCGACTGCCGCATCACCGGATGGGATCCGTACTACAGCCCGGAAGTCCCGCTCGTCCCATCCGACGTCGTACTGCTCACATACGTCCTCAACGTCATTGAGGACGCCGCCGAACGCCGCCAGACCCTGAAGCAAGCCTGGGAACTCGCCACTACGGTTCTAATCGTCTCAGCGCGCCTGACGTGGGAGAAGGCCAAGGTGCGAGGCCAGGAGTTCGGCGACGGCCTGCTCACCAGCCGGCAAACGTTCCAGCGCCTCTTTGGCTCCAGCGAACTCCGGAACTACATCGAGGAAGTCACTGGCACCCGTTGCGTCTCCGCCGCCCCGGGCATCGTCTATGCATTCAAGGACGATGCTGCACGCCTCGGATACCTCGCGCATCGCATCGTCCCTGATGCCGAGTGGCTGGCCTCCGAAGACACCACTTCGGCCATCGCCTCGCTAGCCGACTACGTCGAGCGCCGCGGTCGCCCACCGCGCGTCGAGGAAATGCCGCGCCCCATGGCCGAGCAGCTGTCTCGTCTCAAATCCGGCGAGCTCCGACGCCTCATCCGCGACTCCGTCGACGGCGACAAGGTCAAGGACGGCGGGAAACGCACCACGCTGAACACGCTCCTGTTCTTGGCCGTCGAGCTCTTCAGTGGCCGCGGCCCCTTCGGCAGCTTGCCCTTCAGCGTGCAGCTCGACGTTCGGTCGTTCTTCTCGTCGTACAAGGAGGCGTGCCAGCGCTCCGACCGCCTGCTCCTCAAGCTCCGGGACGACGCATATGTCCGCGGCGCGATGCACGCATCCGCCGTCGGCAAGCTCACCCCGACCTCTCTCTACGTGCATCATCGCGCAATCGATCAGATGCCGACCGTCCTCCGCCTGTACGAGCACTGTGCATCGATCGCCGCCGGACGCCCCCAGGAATGGACCATCGCCAAGCTGAAGCACCAGGGACGAGCAGTGAGCTGGCTCGATTACCCAGAGTTCGATGCCGACCCGCATCCGCGGATCTCGTCCTCGTACCTCGTAGACCTGAAATCCCTGGAGACCTCGCACATCTCCTATGCCAACTCCGCCAACCGCCCGCTGCTCCACCGCAAGCATGAGTTCCTGGCGCCAGACGACCCGGACGCCCCAAAATACGAGCGTCTGACGCAGGCAGAGCTGAGAGCCGGCCTGTACGAACACCCGCACCTCATCGGCACCGAGAATGGGTGGGAAGCCGAGCTGGTCCGCTGCGGACGTGACCTGCGCGGGCACCGTCTGGTGCGTCGCGCAAATGACTGATTTCCCGCCTCGTGTCCGGCACCCCTCAGGGAGCGTCGGGCTGCATCCGCACGACTGTCGCCGCGAACTCCTCCGGGTCAAAGTCCGCTACCTGGCTCGGGAACCAGGAGAACCGCAGCCCATTATTGGCTACCCCGTCCGGTAGCCCCATTGCGGTCAGGACATGGCTGGGTGTGTAGGAGGCGCTGGTGCACGCCGACCCAGTAGCGACCGCGACCTGATCCTTAACCCTGACGATCAGTGCTTCGGCGTTCAAGCCATCGAAAGTCACGTTCAGGATGTGCGGTACGGAGTGATCCGCGTCTCCGTTGATGTGGAAGCGCGTCTTACCGAGAGCAGCGAGCATGCGCTCCCGCATTGCGAGAGCCTCTCGCTCCCAGCGCGGCTGCCCCTCCTGGAAGACCTTGGCTGCCTCATAGAGCCCCATGATGAGCGGCACTGCTAGCGTCCCGGGCCGAAGTTTCCTCTCCTGCCCCCCGCCGAACATGATCGGCTCCAGCGGAGTCTTGTCCCATCCCCGGCGGCGGGTGACAAGCGCACCCACACCCTTCGGTGCCCCCACCTTGTGGCCGCTGATGCTGATCATGTCGATGGGTGCCTTGAGGTCCTCTGGAAGCTTCCCGTACCCCTGCGCGGCGTCAACATGGAAGTAGGTCGGCGTCCCCCGCAGCTCCTCAGCAAGCTCAGCGACGGGCTGGATCACGCCGGTCTCATTGTTCACGTGCATGAGGGAGACCAGGAGTGTGTCCGGGCGCAGCTTCTCGAGCACGGCCTCCGTGGCGATCCGCCCTGACAGCCCCGGCTCGAGGAAGTCCACCTCGAAGCCCTTGCTCTGCAGATGCACGAGGGGTTCGATGACCGCTTTGTGCTCGATGGCGGAGGTGATGATGTGCCGCCGTTGGTTCTTCTCCCCGTACGGCGCCATCCCGAGCAGGGCGATGTTGTTCGACTCAGTCGCTCCGCTCGTGAAGATGACCTCTTCCGTCTTAGCTCCGACCGTCCCCGCCAGGAAAGTCCGCGCTTCCTGCACCGCCTTCTTGGCGCGAGTCCCGTACTCGTGAGTACGACTGCCGGCGTTCCCGAAATCTTCCACATCGCAGCAGTGATCGTGACAGCTCTCGGCAGTTGTGCCGTATGGACAACAGGCCACACCCATCACCTAGGCCTCAATGCCAAGCGGGCCAGCTCGTTCTCGATCACTCCCCTGGTTCGGCAGGTAGGAGGGAGCCCAGCTCGGGGGACCCATAGGTCAGGAAGATGAGGTCGCTGTCGCCGCTGGTATCCCAGATGTCGCGGTCGAATGTCACAGGGACTGAGGCCGCGGACGGCTGACTCAAGTAGCAATCGACAGACGTCGGGCCGTCGGATCGTCCGGAGGACACACGGGCGTCGTCACGCGGAAGGACGAGGCTGTAGATACCAGGGCGTCCGCCATCTGGGGTCAGCCAGCGGCCTGACAGGGGGTTGTTCGTGAGCTTGGTGGCAAGGTCTGAAGGAGTGATGTCTCCAGTCAGGTCCGGCGGGGTCTTGATAGCGATGTCGCCGTCAGGGGTGCCGAGGTCGCCGGTGCTGACGGGCTGATTGTTGGCGTTGTCGATCTGGGTCCGGATGCCGGCGATCTCGCCGGCGACGACTTCGTCGCTGAGGTTCGCGGCAAGGACGAGGTCTTCGATGACCTTTTCGACGGTGCCGAGAACGGGGGCAGCGCCGCCGAGGATGTTGGTGAAGTCGTCGTAGTCCTCTTTGATGCCCCTGTAAACCTGCTCCTCAACGGTGTCTTCATAGAAATAGTTGCTGATCTGGAGGTGCTCGTAAGTGGCGCCGATGCGGTCGATACGGCCGATGCGCTGCTCGACACGCATCAAGTTCCAGGGCATGTCGTAGTTGATGAGGCAGCCCGACGTCTGCAGGTTGAGGCCCTCGCTCATCGAGTCGGTGCCGATCAGGATCTCGATATCGCCGTTGCGGAACCGGGTCTTGATCTCAGCCTTGCTGACCCGGTTCCACTCTCCTGCCACAGAGTCGTAGATCTCGCCGCCTCGGCCTGAGTAACAGCCGAGGCCGTAGTAGCCAGCGGTCAAGAGGCGCTCGCGAACGTAATCCATGGTGTCGGTGTACTGGGTGAAGACCACTGCGGAGTCGTATGTTTTGAACGACTTTGCCAGGTCCTCGACGAGCTTCTTGGCCTTGGTGTCCTCGCCGGTTATCTCGTCGAGGTCGTTGAGGAAGGAGCGGAGCTCACCGATCTCCTTCTTCAGGCGGTCCGCACGAACGTCGAAGGCCTCGGGGTCGAAGAGGGAGTTCTCCAGGTCGACGCCGTCGTCGTCAGTGAGGAGATCGGCGAGACTCTTGCCGTGCTCGAGTACGTCTAGGCGGCGTTGCAGTGACCGCTTGATCGCTTCGAAAGAGGAAGTCAGACGGCGACGGTAGACGGTCATGATGAAGCCAAGGGCCTTGGTGGCCTTGTCGGATTTGTAGGCGTTGTAGTGGCGACGGATGTATTCCTCGATGCGCTCATACAGCTTCCGCTCGTTCGGCGCCAGAGGGATGAACTCGTCGGTGACGTGCCGGTACGGGATGATGATCGAGGCCGGGATGATGCCGGCCTCCTGGTAGGCACGCATCGTCTTACGGGTGTTGCGGAAGACCCGGTCGCGCATCGGGGTATGGCGGCGAGCCCACTTGCTCATCCACTCGGAGGTGGCGTTAGGGAACTGCGCCCTGAGGTCCGGCGAGGGGGGATTACTGGCCATCTCGGTCACCGTCCACGCATCTGCCCATCCCAGTGCGTCGTCGACTCGCTGCTCCAGCTCAAAGTCGCGTTCGGCGATTGGGTCGGAGAAGTAGTCCTCCAGCATGTCGCAGATGAGTGTCCAACTGCGCCTCTCGGGTGGGTCGCCAAGGTGGGCGAAGTATCCCGTGAAGAAAGACGCCTGCTCACCCCACTTGCCCGGCAGCCGGAGGAGCTCGATTAGGTCCCAGGCCTCGTGAGGGTGCATCTGCATCGGGGTAGCCGAAGCGAGGTAGAGCGCACGCCAAAGCCCGCGCCTCTTCATCTCTTGGAGGAGCGTGAGCAGGGAGTTGGGAGTATCCGTCGCCTTGGAACCGCGGCGTCGAGCGTGGTGGGCTTCATCTACGAGGACGACATCCCACGCTCCGGCGTCAAGAATCTCGGTACGACGAGTGCGGCGGCGAGCGAGGTGAGAGGAGGCGAGCACGATCGGGAAGGCCGACCATGGATTCGCCTTCGAATCGTTCGCGATGGGCTGGTCGAACCGGTCGACGAAGCCACCTTTGTGGTAGCGGGGGACGTCGAGGTTCATCTTCTCGTGGAGCTCTTCCTGCCACTGTTTCATCACCGAGGCAGGCACCAGCAGCAGCGCCCTACGCGCCCGGCCGGAAGTGAACAGCTCGCGTAGCACCATGCCTGCCTCAACTGTCTTGCCGAGACCAACCTCGTCGGCGAAGAGGTAACCGCGCGGGTACGTCGACACCACCCGGTGAATGACCTCAGCCTGGTGCGGCAGCGGCTGAGCCCACGCGGTACCGATGCCGGTCCACGGGGATGCCTTCGGCACATCCCGGAGGGCGATCAGCTCCTCCCAGGCCGCCTGGATATCGAAGTCCATGTCGACAGGCGGTGTCTCGCGATCGGCCTCCCCAGACCTCGGCTGCGGCACGGATGTGTCGAAGGGGAACGGCGGGGCATCGGGGGCGTGCGCTATTAAGTGCTCGCGAACCGCGGTGGGCAGGTCGATGATCGCCCAACCCCGATCAGGATTGGCGCGCCAGTGCCGCTCGAAGGCTCGCTCCTTGGTCTCGCCGTAGTCCTCCCAGGACTCGGTACGCCAAGAGCGGTAGGCGTCGAAGGTCTCGTGGTTCTTTACCCATGCGGTCACCGAGGCGTTATTGGAGCCGCTGAATGCGACCTTGTGACCATAACGGTCTGTGAAGATCCCGTACTTGGTGTGGAAGTAGCGGCCAGACTCCTGGTGGGTGAGCAAGTGGCCCTGCTCGTCAACCGGGATGCCGACCCGGATGTGGAGCCGGTCGTTAGCGACCATCCAGGCGAGCACGCTGAGGTGCTCGCTTTGCACGATCTTCGTGCCCTCCAGACCAGGGTCAGCCAGTAGGCGGCCAGCGACTACATCATCGAGTGGAGCACCGGAGAGCACCGCATCGACGTCCTTCTTGCCAAGCTGGGCACCTGCGATGAGCCGCATCACCCCGCCACGGGCGATGAAGTAGGCCGTGCCCTGCGCGGCGAACTGCAACTCGGCACCTGACCAATACCCGACCGCGCGGTCGTAGGTGACAGCGCGGGAGAGCAGCGGCTCGTAGAACGTCTCGAATGGCGCGTCGTCGGGCGAGTACATCGCTTTCAGCGCCAAGCTGCGGAACGAGTCCTCGCCAGCTGCAGGGTTGTAGAGATCACCCTGCGCCAGTGCCGCCGGCTTGGCTGCAGCGCCAGGGAACGGGGCGTCGTTCCGCTGGGGCAACCTCACTCCATCTCGAAGAGAGCGGCTGGTTCGTCAATCGGCATCACAGGGATATCACCGACTGAGAGATCAACGCTACCGAAGTAGAGCGTGCACAGAGTGTCGAGAAGCCCCGCCTCCGGGTAGACCCATACTCCTTTTGACTTCTTGCGAGGGATCGTATTAATCAAGCCTTGAATGGTTGCAATGAACGCACCATCATCGATATAGCCATGCTGATCAACGAAACGCTTAGCAGCTTGCATGCCGTCAACCTTCGCAATGTAGAGCATGGTGTCGACAGCATCAATTAGGTGCTCAAACCTTGCTGCCTTTAGGCGGACTCCAGGAACATCACCTTCATTGCCCCTCCGAAGCCGCTCTTCAGGTGCCAACAACTCAACGGTTCCAGCTTTCTTCTTGAGCACTTTAGCTCGCGTCAGGTAATCGATGTCTAGTCCGCCAACGGCAAGGGCTAGAAGCCGAGCAGCATCGAAGTCAGCTTCCCGCGCCTTGAATATGTCCCAGGCCATGAGTACGAAGTCGGTAAGGCTATCGATTTGGACGGATTCGCCGACGAGGCGGCGGCGTCGGAGCTCGACAACCTCCTCGCGTGCGGTGTCCAGAGCCTCCTCTGGCCTCAAGAGCCGGTCGGCTCCGCTCGCATCGGGAACCGAAGAGTAGACGGGCCAGTTCCGCGAGATGACAGACAGCGCAGGGCCGTAAGTGGCGAGCATCAGGTCGACACCTTCAATGCCGTCTTCGGCGAAGCGGACCGACGCGCCCCGTGCTGCTGCACGGACTTCAGGCGCTACGTCTTCGAAGTACCGCTTCCCGCCGTCACCGCTCCGGTCCCGCTTTCGACAGACCAACATAATTGTGGACTCTGCGGCGTTCTTGTTGGCTTGGTGGCTGCTGGACTCTGGCTCAGTTGCGACAGGCCAGGACGTCTCGACCGTGAAACCCGCTGCTATTAGCGCCGAACCCAATGCATCCCATGCACGAGCGTTTTTGTTGGTGAACATCACCGTGAGCACGCCGTCGTCAGAGAGAATTCTGCAACACTCAGTAAAGATCGCAGCCATCTTCGCCTCGTAGTCGAGGCCCGCTATCTCCTTCTTACGGCTACCGAGCGCTGCAAACCGTGCGTGGTTGGTGACAGCCTCGTTTTCGAGGTCGGTATTTTCTTCTTCGAATAGCTCCGGCGTTACTACACCAAGGGTTTCCCGCTGCCAGGCGTAGAAGAAATTGGAGAGCTCGGAGTACATCACGTTGGCGTAGTACGGCGGGTCCATGCAAATGTGCTGGATAGATCCGTCAGAAATAGATGGCACGTCAGCTGCAGTACCGGCGGTTACCTGCACATTTCGCTCTAGCCGTACCCCCGGCGCACTACTGCCAGTTTCTTCAAGGAGACGTGCGATCTCGTCGTAAGCATCAACCAACTGACGCAGACACCACGGCAGCAGTTCTCCCGGACCTGGAAATTCGACGAAAGTCCACTTAAACGCAAAGTTGTGTTTCTCAAAGACAGCGCGAGTCGACTGGCGATTCACGTTCCAAGACGTTTGCCGAGCGTTGTAGTTCAGCGCCTTCCCCTGCATCAAGGCAAGCTCGGTGAGAATATCGCTCGCAAGGTTCTCGTCGAGCTCCATTTGCATTTTATCGGCAACCTGACGAAATGCCTGAACGAAGGCCGCGTGCGTGAGGAGCTGACGAGGGGAGAAGAAGTCAGCCCACTTGTTAATACCGTACATCCGGTGCCCACGGTCATAGTTCGACACGTCAGGAATCGGGGTCGAGGGAACAATTCCTGTGGCCTCCCAGGTTCCGAGGTTTTCGTTGACAAGCCGCTCCGCCCTATCGAGCGCCTCTAGGTCGGCTTCGGTCGGTGATCGGAAAGTTCGTCCAGTGGACGTCTTAACTACAACTGCATAGAGAACCTGAGTCATGCGGCCGGCCTTAGCCTCGGCCTTGATGTAGTCGCCATCGACGACAAGATCGTCGTATGGACTGATCGCGCGGCCGCCCGCAAGGAGGCCCCTGTCAGCGTCGAAATCGATGTCCGCCCCATGCACGACTTCAAATCTCGGGGTCTGCAACTCGACTCCGTCGAGTTGAGTCCGGATCCGCACCGCGGCTGGCTTGACTCCCTTCCTAAGCCACCAATCCGGCATCAGCGGCACAATCCGACCAGTACGGGGGCAAGTCACCGCATGGGCATAGAGGTAGTTCGTGACCGTCTCCCTGTCGGCCTTTGGGAAGTACTCAAGGAGTGTGGTGGTGGCGTCGTCCACGATCCGCTGACCCCACTCGCGCAGGAGGGGAGTTAGTGCTGTGCCGCGTTTCACTGGGATTGTGAGGCTTGCGTTCAGGATCGACACAGCCACGCTGTTCAGGTCGTTCGCGTAGGTCGGCAGACCCAAGCGCAGCGCAGCCCATGGGATAGAGCCTCCCCCCGCGGTCACATCTGCAACTGCAGGAATGCGACCCCAGGTGTCGACGAGCACCTCGTGCAACTCTCGGATCTCCTGCTCGCCCACACTGTTCTTGAACGCTGGACGGTAGGTGTAGGGGTTGTCCTTAAGTTTGACGCCCGCAGCCTTAGCAGCTTCGCTGGTTCGTTTCGCCAGCACTGGGTCTCCCCAAATGCCGATGAGACGGTTGAACCAGTCGCGGTACGCCCGCTCGGTTTGCAGCGCTCCAATCGTAGGATGCCGCTCCGCAAGTTCGTCGCTCCAGGCTGGCAGGACTCCCGCCAGAACTGTAGCCGCCGAGGCGACGATAGGGCGACGAGCCCACCATTGATGGAGGGTCTTGAGCTTCGGGAACTGTCCTGGAATCGGAGCAGCCTCGCGTCGCGACTCGATGCTCAGAGCTGCCACCGGCAGCCAATCTTCAGCCAGTACCTTGGGCCGCGTTGTCACGGATACGTACTTTCACTAGTCGGAGAGAAGAATGCGAAGGGCCTTACGGGCGCGTTTGGCATCGACTCCGATGCACTTGGAGTACCAGTAGTAGGTCTCCTCGGTGCTCATAGCATTGATACCGGCGACGAGTGCGCGAACGCGCTCGTACTTTGCGATGGGCTGGGTGACCAGCAGAATCAGGACCAGGCGCACGCCGTCGGGTTCGGTGAGCCGAATCGGTGCCTTGCGGGAGAAGGTCAACACGCTGGGCTGATGGCCGGATCGCCTTATAGCAGCGAACAGGACATCGACGATGCGAGCCGTCTGCTGCGGGGTGAGGGTGACGACGGCCGTGGCAAGGACGGAGCCGGCCTCGCCGTACGTCTCCTCCATAGTGAGGCCGTAGGTCTCGCCGCGACCGGGATTCACGGTGAAACGAAAGCCTCGGACGCCGCTGACGGCAGCGAGCCGGCGGCTCGAGATGGTTATCGAGCGCTGAGAGGTGGTCACTTGGTTACCTCGGCAGTCATCGTTGTGCCCTTCATGCCGAGCTTCTTAATGACGTCATGTATCTGGGCGAACTGCGGGTCGTCAACATCGAGTGCCGGATCGAACCGGAAGGTTAGGGTGATATCGCCAACGACCTTGGTGGCAGCGGTGAGTGCCTTTTTGGCGTGGCCGTAGACCATCTGGAAGTCGGCGCGCTCGGCGGTGCCGTGGAACTGGATGCCTCCTCCAGTGAGCCCTTTGTATTCGGCGCGGATGGTGGAGCGGACCGTGATGCTCTGTTTCTGCAGCATGCCGAGCGAGGCGACGGCGAGGTCGAGGTCGCTCGTGCCGGACGCGGCATCCGCGCTTACCTTCAACGTGATGGTGGAGATGGCGCGGATCGCGTAGTCAGAGACGGCATCGATCAGAGTCTGCATAGCCGCGCCACCAGGGCCGTGCGCTGTGAAGGTCTTGGAGGTGGCGGTGCGAGTGGGAATCTGAACGCCGATCTCGTCGGCAGCCTCACGAAGCAGGATATGGAGGGTATCGAGGCCCTTGTCCTTGATCACTGAGGGCGAGAGTGCCCGGACGCCAGCGGCAGGCTCTGTGTCGGTAATGACGAACCAGCTGTACTCGCTGGACTGGACGGCGGTGGCCAACAACTCAAGGACGTCGGTTTTGGAAGGCTCGCCCCCGCAGGCTACATCGAGGCGGGAGCGGAGGTCGGAACCGGTGAAATGGTCGCTGTTCAGCACTGAGCGAAGGTCGGTCTGGCTGGGCTTGCGGACCAGGAGGCCGCGCTTCTGCGCCTCGGCCATCGTCATGACCTCGGTGTCGGCGCTGAAGCTGATGGACATGCCCGCCTGACTGCTGGCCGTGTATGCCTTGCCGCTGGCCGAGTCGTAGTAGACCCAGCCCTCGTGGTTGACGCCGTTAAGAATCGCGTCACGCAGCAGGGAGGTGTTGCGGACGATGGATGCCTTGTGGTCGGACCAGAAGTAGTCGGCGATAGAGACCGTGCTCGTGGCCCCCTTGTTCGCCCAGGTTCGGTTACGCAGGAAAGAGGCGGTGAACGGGCTGGTACGTATCTTCTCCTCGTCGGTCAACAGCGTGATGACAGCAGAGGTGGCATTCTTCGGGTCGCCCTGGGCACGGGCGGGGAGCTCGCGGTGACGCAGGTAGCCGGTGGCCTTTTCGTCCGACGGGTAGTAGATGTGCTTGAAGCACCGGGTGACCGCGATGCGCGCCTGGAGTCGGGCCTCCTTGTCGTAGGTCTCGACCTTCTTGCGCACCTCCTCGCTGAACTGACCCAACCGGTGGGTATCGGCGGCAAGGTTGCTAGAGGCGATCAGGGCACGTGCACGGTCCTTGAGCACATGAACCTGCTGCGCGTCGGCCAAGGCGAAGACGAGGGAGTTACGGTACTTTCGCGGCGCGCCGACTGAGCCAACCTTGTCGAGCATCTCCACGACCTGTGCAGGCGGGTGGTCGGCGTGGCGCGGGTCTACCGTGACTACGTCGTGGTTGAGCACGACGACGCGCAGTGCATCCTTGTCTGGAATCTCGGCGGGGCCTGACGGAAAGTGGATCGCAGTGACCCCGCCGTCGTTAGCGAACGCCTTCTGTATCAGGCTGTGGACCTCAGCAGACACCGCCGTGTTCGCGACGTTACGCTTCTCTGTCTCGATGATGGCGTTGACGTTGGGCTCGACGTTAAAGCGCCAGCGAGCACCGTCGTACGACAGGTGCCAGAATACCTTTTCCGACTCAGTCAGCGCCTTCTCGAAGATGGTGGCATCCTCACTGGGGCGCAGGGTGCCGACCAGCCAGTCGTTGCGGCCTGCTCCTGCGGTCGACACCATTTCCAGGGAGTGGGTGAACACGGTGCGGGCCACGCGGGCGGCGTAGGCAGGTTTACCGGGGAAGACGTCAGCATCGACGACAGCCGCGTGGGACGTTTTTGAGGCGAAGTCGCCCTTGGCCACGCCCGCGTACTCGGCACGGCCGAGGCCGTCGGTGAGGTGGTTGAGGACCGGCTCGTTGGCGTAGTCGATGTCGCCGACGTTGATGATCGCCGTGTCGTCGTTCGTGGCGTAGATGTTGGCCACGACCTCGGCCAGGAGTTTCAGGGCGCCGCGGGCGCGTTGGAACTCGGAGATATTGCCTAGGCGCTTGTCGAGGACGCGAACCAGTTCGGGGTGGAACGGGTAGGTCTTGGTGACCAAATCGCCATACGAAGACGGGTGCTCTGCACCACCCGCGAGTTGCTCGGTCTTGGCGAGTTGTTCATAGAAGGCACGGTATGTCTCCCCGGCTGCCCTGGCGGCGCCCTCATCGACGGAAGCGAAGATGCGCTTCTTGAGAATCTCTCCGATCTCGTTGTCATCAGCCGGCTTGATTACCGCGCTCGGCTGCACCGCGCGGGTCAGCACGTCGCCAATCTCCTGGGCTGCCTTGAGTGAGGCGGCGTTAGCGGCATCGACCTCCTCTTTCTCCTCACCGGTCAACTCGCTGATCTCGGTGGTCTCGGCACCGAACGCATTCGTGGTCGCGGCCAGGGTGATGATGACCGATACCTTGTTAGTCGGATCGGAGGCGACCTCGAAGAGATTGCCGAGGAAGACCGGGATCGCGCCAGCCATGCGGCGCACGTCCTCGCTGCCCGAAGAGGCCACTGCCCGCAGGTACTTGGCGATCTCGTCGACGATCACCACTGCTGGCTTGCCGCCGAAAGCGGCCTTAATCGTGGCCGTGCCCGGAGCGGTACGTTGGGTGTCGTTCGCCTCCATCACCGCGAACGCTTCATCGCTAATCTGGGCCGCCATCTCACCCCACATCGTGTAGGTGCGATGGCCGCTCGTCTCGATACCCGCAGTCGGGTCGAGGGCATCGCCGACCAGGCCGGCGACCTGGACCGGGCCCTCAGGGAGCAGGCTTGGGTCGAGGAAATTGGTGAGGTTGGACGGTCGTGCACCCTTGGCCAGATGGTAGACGGCGGTCAGGCCATGGGTCTTGCCGCCACCGAACGAGGTCGTCGGGCGAAGTACGCCGTTCTCCCCCGCGACGCCCTTCGCTCCGGTCAGACGGCCGAAGGTCTTGGTGAGCAGCTTCTTCAGGCCGCTTGTGGGGTAAGTCTGCGCGAAGAATGCCTCTGCGTCGCCGTACACCGGGTAGTTCTCCGCGTCGCGGACCACCTTGTCCAGTTGTGCTGCGAAGTGATTGTCAGCCAGCTGACCTTCAAGGACATCATCACGAGCCACGCACGCGCTACGCAGCGACACCAACCGTGCCACGAAAACCCCACCCCAGGAACGGATTGACTGTCAAATGCTGGGCTCTCCCGCTGAGTTCGGCCCAGAGTCAGACGGACCGTCAGCTTAGATGATGATGCTGTGCACATGTAAGAGCTGTTGGATCAATGCACCCAGGCGATTGCCTGCTGATCGCTGCTGCGTGCCAGCACCTCACCTCCGCGACCTTCTCGGCCCGGTCTCCCCTGCTGGGAAGAAGACCCCGCTCTGGCCCTTACACCGGTAGCGGCGGTTGCCATGAGAAGAGCGTGCCTCGTTCTTGAGGACCGCGTCCGAGTGGGCGAGGAGACCCGCCGCTAACGAGCTCGTGCACGGTAAGCGGTGAGACCTCGAGCCCGGGATGGTTGATCATGGTCGGGTGGTGGGGAACGCGACTCGTGCAGCGATCGTCAGCAACCGTCGGATTACGAGCTTGTCGGCCGAAGTGATCGCTGAACTCGTGGCCGAGGTCGGACCGTTGTGGCATGAGCGTCACAAGGCCAAGCTGACCTCTCGGCCGCGGAAGCGTGCTGTGGGCGTCGGTGCGAAGCACCGGCTGGTGTTCGTCGACCGGCTCCTGGCCATGCTCGTGCACCTTCGCCACGGGGTTACCCACGATGTGCTGGCCTGCTGGTCCGGAGTTGACCGCTCCACCATCACCCGGGCCATCAGTGAGATATGCCCCCTGCTCGCCGCGCGAGGGTGCACGATCAGCCCTGGCGTCCGGCTTCGGACACTGGCCGAAGTCATCGACCACCTCGGCGCGAGTGGACAGACCGGCATCATCGACGGCACCGAGATCCGAGTGCGACGCCCGGCCGCCGGGCGCAAGGACCGGGAGAAGTTCATCTCCGGGAAACAAGCAGAACGCCGTGAAGTCCATGGTCGTCACGGACGCCGAGGGGCGGCTGCTGTTCTGCAGTCCGGCCGAGCCTGCGAGCTGCGCGGACATCCCGCACGCTCGGAAGCTGGGCCTGGTCAAGGTCCTGGCCGACGGTCCAGCCGTGGAGATCCTCGCCGACGCCGGCTACCAGGGTCTGGGCGCCCAGACCGGCGGGCGCGCGGTAACGCCACCGCACCGCAAGTTCAAGAAGAACCCGCCCGAGTGGTACGAGGAGATGCACAAGCGTCAGCACAAGGCCCACTCCTCACGCCGCATCCGGGTCGAGCACAGCATCGGCCATCTGAAGAACTGGCGACCCCTCGCCCGCCACCACGGCCGTCGCGAGCACATGAGTGTCACCATCCAAGCTGTCGCTGGACTGCACTCGCACCAGCAGGCCGCCACGGCCAGCGGCACACGAACGTGAACACGGCGGCCAGTCCGCGGCCTTCGACGCGCTACCGCCAACCATGTACGAGCTCGTTAGGCCACGGACCCGCATGTTCGTGCGAACAGGGATTAGGGCGGCGGACCTCAGCGATGCCCGCGGCCGTCAGGTCGTGAGTGAGTAGCCAGTCCATCACAGACTTACAAGGGCCAGCGAGCGCGCCGAACGCCTCAGTTCGGAGCAGCTCCCCAACGTAGGGGGCCTACGAAGGCGCGGGAAGGTCTCAGCGCCACGCGGCTGAGTCCGAGCGACGTGGGAGCACCATGGCGGTGCTGCCCCCGGATCGAACATCCCCAAGTGCGGGGCGTCTCGCCATCAAAGCGGAGCCGTGGGAGCAGCCCACACCCATCCCACGGGCGAGGATGCATAAAAGCGCAGGTCACAGCCGTACATGACTTTCGCTGGATACGCGCAGCTCCGCGTTCGCTGCACCGTCGTGCAGCGAACGCTGCACGGAGAACACCGCCCGAAAAACGCGTTTCCCCAGGTCAGAACGATTCTGCCTGGGGATACTAGGTGGGGCGGGTGGGACTCGAACCCAAACGAGTGACGCCTCTCACCTGCGACGATGCCGAAACAACGGACATAGCCACCCGTTTCCATCCGGCTGCATCCTCCTCAATACCGCTCGAACGGGGATCGGTTAGGCGTTCGCCACACCGCTCCATCTCAGCCTCGCGCAAGCAATGCGCCCGAGGAGCGCAGGAAGGCTTTCACCTTCCAGTACAGTCGACCACCTCCGCGCGGCGGTGGGCTTCACAAACCATGGCTGATCGCCGCCCACCATCCTCGCCGCATGAACGGGACCAACATTCCCAAAACCGACAGGGGGGCCTTGACGAAAGACATAGAGGCACCCCCCCCTGCCACCCACCCCTGCAGCAGTCCCATCCTCACGTGAGCTCCCTGTACATGTCCCAGAGTTCTGAGATATCGGATTGCGGGCGGCCGAGACGAGCAGCTTCATTAATAGCATCAGGAATTTCCTCCAAATTTCCCTGGTCTGCCAAAAATCTGGCCAAGCCCGCTGCTGCAGCCCCGTCACCGCCAGCCATTCCTTGTCGGAGATGGCGCTCTGCCTCTTCCTTCCTCTCCATGCCGTCCAAAATTATCGCAAGATTTAGGTGCGCATTGACCTCCCCCAAAGCGGCTGCCAGCGCGTGCTGATCTATCGCTTCTTGTTTTCGCCCTTGCGAATTGAGCCAATTTGCGAAGTGGAAATGCGCCTCCGCCGCCCCGTCGAGAGATTTCTTAAAGGCTTCCTCTATGGCGATTGCGTTTTCTTTGGTGAGACAAAATTTCCAAAGGTATAGAGCGTTCGCCAGTTCTGCCCCGTCGGCGTCTCGCTTGAGAGCTTCCTCCAGATAGATAGATGCCACTTCCCTGTTATCTCGCTCAATCTCAATTCGCGCTAGATATGGGAAGGCTGAGCGATTCCCTGAGTCGCTCGCCATTTTTAGCCACAGATGCGCTGATTCGTAATCTCGTAGGTCGAAGTACAATTTCCCCAGATTGCCGACGGCGAGCTCGTCGCCCTCCTCTGCGGCTTCTCTGAATAGCTCTTCGGCTTCGGTTGTTCGATCGATCTCAGAAAGAAAGCAACCGAAGTCATTGCGGGCTCCGTCAACTCCATGCTCTACTGCAAACCGGAACCAATGCTCCGCATCGCCGAAATCGCCACCTTTTTTACTTTCAATGTCAGCGAGATATAGTGCCGCTTCTGTCCCACCGCTTTGGATGCACTGCCTCAACACTTCTGCGGCCTTCTGGAGATCCCCTCTATCCTCCAGAAATCCTGCGAGTGCGGCTGCTGCATCACAATCACCCCTCGCAGCCTTCCGATGCAGCACCTTAACTGCAGCTTTCTCTGTCTTGTCAAGGATGAGAAGCTTGCCCCAGAGAGTTCCGAGTCCCATGACTATCACCGTTTCTTGATGCATGACCGAAGGGCTGCCACCGAGGACTCGGCGGCAGCCCACGAACAGCTAGCTGACGGAATATTCCGCCCTCTATTACAAATCTAACCGTGTCGTTTTAGTGGCGAAAACGGTACGAGTAGCGATTCACGTTGATCCTTCTCGTGCTCCATCCCCACCCTCGCAGGCTACCCACGCGCCCGAATTTCTTCCACTTGGGATTTGAGCGCTTTTTCCATCCGCCGTGCCCCCTCGCGTTCTGATGCTTATCCTTCTTTGATTTGCTCGCACCCGTTCGGTGCTCTTTCCTATTATCCTGATTCCACTTCTTCTTTTTGGCGAAGTTTGCAATGCGATTTCTGTCGTACCTTTTTGAGAACCCACCCCAGAAAACCCACGCGAATCGACCGTCAAGGTCAACGCAATTAAGCGGTTCGCCGTAACAGTAGTCGTAAGCGTTGGCGTTTCCACCGTAGACAGGGTCGACGGAAAGGAAACGGCCGGCCCCGGGATTGTAGAGCCGGACGCCCATGAGCGTGAGCCCTGTGAGCGTTTCGCTGGAGCGTTGCTTGGCGCCGAGCCAGTTATAGCGCGTGGCAGCCTGTCCACTGCGGGCGTTGCCGTATTCGTCCGAGTCAAGGGCGACGGGTGCCTTGCTCGTGTCCAGCGGGAGCTGGAGTGCGACGTCGCCGTGGATGGTGGTGAGCTGGAGGACGGTGTCGCCGGTCTTGCTGGTCGTCGCGGCGAGGTCTCCGGAGGCGGAATCGACGTTACGGGTCAGCGCACCGGTGGCGGTGTCCTCAGTGATCCAGCGAGGGTTGTCGCCGTCGCTGTCATAGTGGTTGAGCTTGGACTGTGTCTGGGTCCAGGTGGTGCCGCTGCCGGTCTCGACCTTCCAGGAGCGGAAGCGCAGATTGGCATCGAGCTGCCAGGTCTGGCGCTTGCCGCCCGAAATCTGCTGGTACGCGAGGTCGTTGGCGTAGTAGCCGATGGTGCTGCCGGGCAGGGCGGTGGTGCGGCCGAAGGCGTCGTACGTGTAGCCCGTGTCGACGAGCCGGTCGGCGCTGTCGTAGGCGTGGTTGGTGGTGGTGCCGCCGGTGGTGGCGCAGTCGAGGCCGGGTGCGGCTGTCGTCGTGGTGAGCGACTTGCGGTTGGTGCGTGTGTCGAAGGCGTACGCCCGGCGGGTGCATACCGTCTCGGAGGTGTCCTCGACGGTGGTGAGCCGTCCGACGTTGTCGTAGCGGTAGGTCTGGTCTGACCAGCCCGCGTGGTTGGTGACCTGGCTGTGGATCGACTCGGTCACGGTGTCGGAGTAGACGATCGCACCGTCGCTGTCGCGGGTGTAGGTGCGGTCGGCAGCCGATCCGGTGGTGTCCTCGGTCTGCTTGAGCGTGTATCCGCCTGGCAGCTTTTCGCTGCTGACGGAGCCGTCGGCGTCGTAGGCGGCGGAGAAGGCGCCTGCGATGGAGTCGGTGGTCTTGGTGACCAGGCCGCGCGGCTCAATGGTGTGGTCGTAGGTGTAGGTGACGGTGGAGGGTGAGGTGTCGGTGACCTTGACGGGGCGGTCGAGCAGGTCGTACTCGGTAATGGTCTTGCCGCCGTCTGCGTCTGTGTAGGAGATCTGGCGGCCGAGCTTGTCGTACGCCCTGGTGATCGTTCCGCCGGTCGGTGAGATGGTCTTGATGACCTGGCCGGTGGCCGGGTCGTACTCGGTGGTGGCTTCCGGGACGGCTTGTCCGGTGCCGCCGGTGACGGCGACCTTGGTGGGACGGCCGGCGTTGTCGTACGTCGTCGTGGTGGTGCGGGTGATGCCGTTCGCGGTGTCGGTGACCTTGGCTGCCTTGCCCCACCAGTCGTACTCGGTGGTGGTGGTCGGCAGTGCGGTCGGGTTGGAGCTGCCGCCGGTGATTGCACCGGCCGCGCTGGTGGAGCATTGCAGGTCCGCCCATTCAGGGCGTCCGGCGCAGGTTCCACTGCCGGTTGCGGACCAGTAGGTGGTCACCCGGGTTGCGGCGTCGGTGCCGGTGGCTCCGGGCAGCAGCTGTTTGGTTACCCGGCCCTGGGTGTCGTATTCGGTGGTCTCGGTGATCGCGAGGCCGCCCGGGTCCTTGATCGTCTTGGTCGGCAGGCCCTTGGCCCAGTCGTAGACCGTCTGCGTCACCCGGGTCTCGCCCTGGATGTTCGAATGCTCCCGCACCTGAGCACCTGTGGTGACCTTGGTGACCTGGTCCTTGACCTTGGCGGTTCCGTCGGTCGGACGTCCGGTGTCGTATTCATTGACCGTCCAGGTACGGGCGGTCACGGACGTTCCGGACGGGACGAGGGTGGTGGTGCCGGACTTGAGGTCGGCGGTGAGGTCGATGCGCCGCAGCGGGCCGAACTCTTCCAGCTCGCGGGTTCCGGTCTCGTCGTAGATGGATCGGGTGGTCAGCAGGTCGGCTCGCTCGGCGCCGGTGATCTGGCCGATGCCGAGATCGGCCTGGGCTGCCTTGTCATCGGCGGTGAGGCCGAGCGCGACAGCGCGGTTGGCGGCCGAGAGTTCACGGACCGTGTTGCCGAACCGGTCGTATTCGGTGCTGGAGATGTGTCCGCCGGGAGTGACGGAGTTGACCTCGCGGCCGGAGACGCCGAGGTACTGGACACTGGCGCGCTTGTAGTCGGCCACGGTGAGCGCGCTGCCCGTGTTGGAGGAGGGCACGGAGTCGGCGGGGAAGACTGCGGTCGCGTCGGTCGGCGCGTCCAGCTGTCCCCACGCCTTCACATCCGCGGCGCCCATCTTGTAGGGGGCGGAGGTACCGGTCAGCGGAACGTCATAGACGACGCTGGTGGCTGCGGTTCCTGCTTCGGTGCCGGTCGTGCCCTGCTGGAGGCCGGGGCGAGTGGCTTTGAGGAGCATCCCTTCTCCAGCGGTGGCGGCGTTACCGGCCTTGCCGTAGGTGAAGGTCCACGGCAACTCGCCGGGCGTGGTCTGCTGGATGATCCGGCCGGCCGTGTCGTAGGCGTATTCCGTCTTCAGCGAAGGGCTGATCTGCGGATCCCAGGTCTGGCGCAGACGCCCGGTGCCGTCGTACAGGTACATCTGCACGGACTTGGACGTCGCCGCTGCTGCTCCGGGTGCGGTGGACCACAGGCGTACCTCCTTCACCTGGCCGCTGACGTCACCGAATGCGGTGTCTGTGGCGGTGGTGGAGGTGGCGTAGACGTACTCCATGACGCGGCAGCCCTTGGTCGCCGGGTCGGTGGTGCAGGCGGCGGCGGTGGCGGCCGAGGTCGGCGCGATGACCCGCTTGGGGCGGGCCAGCTTCTTCCCGTCCACGGTGACCGTTTCGGAGATCACGGTGGTGGTGGAGTTGGCGAGACCGTCCAGCAGGGTGCTGGAGACCTGCCAGGTCGTGGCTGCTGCGTCGGCCTTGGTGAACTCGGTGACCGTGCCCTCGGTGTCGGTGAGTGTGAAGCTGCCGCTCACACTGCCCTTGAGGGTCAGGTCCTCGGAGCCGGGCTCGGATATCCAGCCGGTCTTACCGGCGTTGGCGGTGAAGTGGGTTTCCTCGCCCTCGGAGTCGACGACGGCCACAGCGGTGTCGGAGGTCCGGCGAACGTGCGAGTAGTCGGAGTCCGTCAGCTCTCCACCGGTTCCGGCCACCCATTCCTTGCCGAAGATCGGCGCCTGGCCCTCCTGCTTGGCCCCCTTGTCCGGTGTGCGCGACGTGGCGGTGCGTGACACCGACAGACCGAACGCGGTGGCGTCGGAAGCGGACAGGGTGTAGTCACCGGTCAGCAGGTTCACCGAGCCCGGTCCCACCTCGCTGCCAGCGGCGCCGTCGGCGTTGCGGTCCACGATCACGGTCAAGGGCTCGGTGCTGCCTGAAGCAGAGTTGGGGCCGGTGAAGTCGGCCTTGATCTGCACGCTGCCGTCCGGGTCGACGGTGCTGGTGGCACTCCACACGAGCTGAGCGTTCTTGCCGCCCGTCATCGGGACCGGCCACGCGGACAGCGCCGTGCCACCGGAGGTCACATCGCCTGCCGGGATCTTCACCCAGGGGTCGGCCTCCGAACGACGCCAGGAGAAGGACACCTGGTCATACTTGGAGGCATCGGCCTCCGCGACCAGAGGCAGATGACGCGCGGTGCGCTCGCTCTCACCCGGCTGAACGAACCCGCCAGGTCCTGCGTGGAAGGTGTAGTCGATGGCCTCGGACTTGTTGTCCGCCTTGTCCACGGCCCGCACCTGCAGGGTGTGGGTACCGTCCTTCGGCGGCACAACGCTGATGCCCCTGGCCGCCGCCGAACCGCCGGTAGCGACCTTGGTCCACGTCACACCGTCCAGCGACCACTCCAGCCAGTTGTGATCGGCCGCGGGCGGAGTGACCGTGAAGATTCCGGCCTGGCCTGCGCCCTTGACCCACGCGGTCGAGGGATAATCCGTCGATACGATCTTCGTCGGGGCGGAAGGGGCGCTGGTGTCGACGGTGAACGTCTTCCACGCCGACCAGCCGACGTTGTAGTGCGCCCCGTCGTACGGTGAGGTCCGGAACTTGTACGTCTTGCCGTTGGTCAGCACACCCGCCGGGACGGTCACCGAGGCGACCTGTCCCGAGGGCACGTACTTGGAAACGATGACGTCGCCGACCTGGGTGTTGGTGGCGTTGTCGAAGATCTGGAAGGTGCCGTTGACCCTGTCACCGTCGGAGTCGACGAACGTGTCCCGCAGCGTCGGGGTGACCGTGTTGACGGTGTAGGCGCCGCCGTAGGAGAAGTAGGGGGGACCGGCTTCCTGCTTTGTGCCCGTACGGGGCCGGTAGTTGTAGTTGACGACTAGCTTCGGTGGGTTGGAGGCGGCGTTTGCGGAGTTCACCCGCTTCCACTGCGCGATTGCGCTCTCATCGGTGGCGCGCAGTCCCATGTGGCCTCGGGTGGCCTTGGTCGACGCCCACTCCTGTGCGAGCGAGGTGACGTCGGCGTTGATCCAGCCGTCAGGCTGTGCGGTGCACGATGTGTTGCCGCGCGTTTCGGTGGAGGTGGCCTTCTTCGCTGTCATCGTCGGACGGTTCGTCCACCGGCTGGAGGTGGAAGCCGCAGGCGACGACCAGACTTCCCACGGGTAGTTCTTGCAGTCCAGGTTGTTGCCCGCGTGGAAGTTCCACAGGGACAGCTTTGCGTCCAGGACCAGTGCGTCCTGGATCGGGGAGGTGTTCCACGAGATGAAGGACTGCGCCGTGCGCGGGGTGCCGTCGGCGTTCTTCGTGCCCGGGTTGCCCAGGTCGAGTTCAACGTCGGCCGACCAGTCGACGGTCTCGCCCTGCTGGACGTACGTGTCGAAAACGTTCGACAGGGATGAGGTGGAGGGGTCGACCGTCACCGGATACTTGGTGGCCGGGTCGGCGAGGAACTTCGCGTCAGGAGTAATCACCAGGTCGACGGAAGCGCCCTTGGTGACGATCTTCATCGCGACGGGTACTCGCCGGGTGTGCTCTCCTGAGCGTTCGTCGACGGTGGCGTCCCACATCACCGGGGCAGGCATGACAGCCTGCTTCTTGTTCTTCTTGTCGGTGAACACCACACTGCCGTCGGCCTGCTGCTTGGCCTTGAGCCCCTTGGCCTTCAAAGGAAGCGTGTAGGTGTAGCCGTCGATGGCGGGCTTCTGCTTGATCTCAACGTACTGCTCGAAGCCTGTACGCGTCACCTCGACCACCACGTCCGCGCCGGGGACGGCGTTGACGTATTCGGCCCGCGTGCCGGTCAGCTTGGGCGCGGGCAGTCCGCCCTTCCACTGCAGGGTGATCTGCTGATCGCCCTCGCCGAGCGTCACCAGGTCGGTGGCCTTTGAGGCTTGTGCAGACTTGAGAGAGGTGGCGGGGCTTCCTGTCCTGCCCGCGAGTCTCAGGCCGCGGGGGTGCGCGTGAGGTTGGACCGAGCCGTCGGGGTTGGTGGCTAGGTCAAGGTCCACGTCTCGCCACTGGTCGGTGGCGCCGTCCTGGAAGCGGACGGGACCGGCGGCAAGCTCTGTCGTCAGCGAACCATTTTTGTTGGCCCAGGTCGTGGACGTCTCTGTGCGCTCGGACAGCGCTTCGACACGCTTACCGGACAGACGCGCGGCAACGCGGGCGGAAGGGATGTCCGCGGCCTGAGTGGCCGCCGCCTTCTTCGGCGCTGCGGGCGTCGCAGGTGCGGTGGCCAGCGCGGTGCTTGTGCCGTCGATCAGAGTGACTGCCAGGGCCAGAGCAAGGCTTCCCGCTATGTAGCGCAAGCTCTTGCCCGACCATGGTTTCCCGCGCTCGTGGAGCGCGGGTATGTGAGCCGTCATCGTTCCTCGGTCTCCTGCTACTTACGCATCACTTATGTGATGCAAATATGAAGGTAACGAGGAGGAAAAGATCACGAACTCAGACAGATGCACCTGAGAGCGACGGACTGCTCGCGAAGGGTGATGTGAACTCCGTCACTTTGCATCGCCAAAATAGAAGCGTCTACCCCGCTTTTGTGAATTCACACCTGATCATTCGAATCAGTTGAGTATGCGGGCCAGTTGACGGTGTACGTTCTGGTCGAACCTGTGAAGTACGTGCCCCGTGTGGGGTCGCAGGGTGACTGAGCGAGGGGTGGGGCTGCGTGAAGCGGCGTCGAATATGGGGAACGGCTGCGGCCGTGGTGACCGGACTGACCGGGGTCCTGATCTTTCAAGGAGTAACTGGCCATACGGAGAACGGCGTCGCCAGGGGAAGCGATTCGAAGCCCGTCACGGCCCACGCGACAACCATGCACCTGCGGAACGCTGACGACGGGACGGGTGCCTCCCTGGCACGCCGTGACGCAGAGCGGTTCAGCATGCTGGGCGTGACCTGGACCGATCCCGGCGCCCGAGTCACGGGGAGGGTCGAAGTCCGTACCCGTTCCCTGACGACCGGGGAGTGGTTGCCGTGGCTGGAGCTGGACGGGGACAGCGGGCAAGGGGAGAACGGAGCTGCCCGCGGCGGCACCGAACCGGCCTGGGTGGGACCGTCCGACGGCGTCGAGGCCCGTGTGGCTTCGAACGGAAAATCGTCGGCGGGGCTGCCGGCCGGTCTGCGGCTGGACATGGTGGATCCGGGGACCGGCGACGTGAGTGCCATGGAGCCCGCGGCTTTCGCGGTCGAGGAGACGGACGCACCGACCGCCGACCCCTCCGAATCCGCCGAGCCGCAGCCCAGCGTCTCCCCCGGCACCCAAGACCCCGCCGACCAGGAGCCTTCCACCGAACCGCCGGTAAGCGAGTCGCCCTCGGCTCCCGAGTCACCCCCTGCCGAGCCTGGCACGCCGTCGGCGTCCGCAACCCCGGCCCCCACGGCCCCGACCCCGACCGACACAGGACCCACCGCCCCGCCGAGCACCATGCCGCAGCCGCCCGTCACCTCCCGTGCCGGCTGGGGTGCCGATGAGTCGATCAGTCCGGAGGAACCGGGCTACCTGGCCGGCGGCAAGATCAAGGCGGTGGTGGTGCACCACACCGCCGAGTCCAACACCTACACGTGCGCAGAGGCCCCGGCAGTCGTGCGCGGTATCTACGCCTACCACGTCAAGCAACTGGGCTGGAAAGACCTCGGATACAACTTCCTCGTCGACAAGTGCGGCACCGTCTACGAAGGCCGCAAGGGCGGAATCGACCGGCCCGTCCAGGGCGCCCACGCCTACGGCTTCAACGCGGAGACCGTCGGCATCTCCGTGCTGGGCACCTACACCGACACCGCCCCTTCCCAGGCCGCGCTGCTCTCCGTCGCCCGGATCGCCGCGTGGAAACTGGGACAGTACGGCGTGGACCCCGCAGGCACCACCGCACTGACCGCAGGCGATGCCGGCACCAACTACTTCCGCAAGAGCTGGGCCAAGGGCGCGCAACTGCCCTTCCCCGTCATCCATGGCCATCGCGACGGATACAACACGCAGTGCCCCGGCGACGCGTTCTACAACCAGCTCGCCACCATCCGCACCCTGGCGGCCGGCCCCGTCACCGGCCTGACCGTCAAGTCCCTCACCGGAACCGGCCTCTCGGGCGGCAAGCACTACACCAAGGCCGGCGTCACGGTGAACTGGTCCACTACCACCCCTGCCGTACTGATCAAGCAGTACGAGCTCCTGGTCGACGGCAAATCCGTCGCGACGACCGCCGGTACGTCCACCTCGGCGAAAGCCACCCTCACCATCGGAACCCACACTGTGGCTGTGCGCGCCACCCACCTCTCGGGCAAGAGGACGACCAGCACCTCCACCACCGTCATCGCCGAGACGACCGCCCCCACCTTCACCACCAAACCAGCCCTGAGCCTGCGCACCGGCACCGTGAACACCACCGCCGTGCCCTTGAAGCTGAGCTGGAAGGCCACCGACAGCGCGGCTCTCAAGGAGGTGCGCCTGGTCTCACCGCTGGCGAAGACCTACGGACCCACCACGACCAGCGCGTCACATGCGACCAAGTCCGCCACCGCGACCGCATGGAAGATGACGGCATACGACTACGCCGGAAACGCCGCCTCCGCATCCGTCTCCGCCACCCCGGTGATCCTGCAGGAGACGACAGCCACGAAGTCCGGCACGTGGGCAGCCAAGTCATCGACCAACTACCTGGGCGGCAAGTCGTATTCCAGTAGCTCGAAGAACGCCTCACTCACCTGGACGTTCACCGGCCGGTCAGCAGCCTGGACAGTCTCCCGCGCCGCGACATCGGGCCAGGCGCACGTCTACGTCGACGGCGTCAAGGCGGCGACCGTCGACCTGAAGTCGTCCACCACCAAGTACCGCGACGTCATCTGGACCAAAACCTGGTCCAGCAGTGCGAAGCACACCATCAAGGTCGTAGTGGCAGGTACCTCCGGCCGCCCGACCATCACCACCGACGGCCTCGTCTACCTCAAGTAGCCGACCGCGAACGCGCAGCCAGGACCGTGCGGTCCGGCAAGCGCATCGGAAGGGCTGGATACCGCCGCCCCCGTCCCTGGCCCCTCTCGTAGGGCCAAGGACGGGGGCGGCGGCCTGAATCCCGATCCCGGCCTGCACGCGTCAGTCTTCCGCGTCCAAGCCGTCAAGGTCTTGCCCGGTTGCACCGCACCGACCGGACCCGCACCTTGAAGCGTGTCAACGACCACGCGCTTCCATCAGCCGATGATCGCGACCGGGGCGTCCCATGCGTTGCGGTCAACAGTGATCGTGTAACCGCCGCGTTTTTCCTTGCTGTTGACCATGTACTGGTGGCCGCGGCTGTGGTTGGTGTACTGGGTCGGCTTCCACGGCCAGTCCGTGGTGGTCGTGTTCTTCTTGTCCCACAGTGCGTACCAGAGGTTGCCCGGCAGGTCCGTCTTGTTCGTGGCGGTGGCAATGGCCGCAGCGCTGGAACTGCTGAAACCGTAGAACCCGCCCCGGTAAGTCGCGTTGCGCAGCGTTTTGGTGAAGGAGCGCACGTAGGTGAGGGTGGCGTCGTTGCACGCCTTGTCGGTGATGTCGTACGACTCCATGTTCAGGTAGATCGGGCTGCCGGCTTTCATCCCGAGCGCTGACGCCTTGGCCACCGCGTCCCTGGCGTTGCTCGCGCCGACGGCGGCAGCCGTGGAAGCGGTGAACCTCTCCGGGTTCGCGCTCTTCTGGCAGGGCGGCTGCGCGCCAACGTAGAGCGGGATGAGCTTCCATCCGGTGGCGTTGACCGACTTCACCCAGGACTTGGTCAGGTTGGGCTGGGCGCAGCCACGGTTCTTTCCGCCGATGTAGACGGCGGCAGCGCCGTAGAACCCCGTGCGCCACGCCTTCATCGCACTGAGCGAAGGCGCGGTGCACGTGTCGAACGCCCGACCGGTGTACGTCTTCTGCGCCGGCCAGGCGGTAGCGGCCATGGATGTCTGTGCCGCGAACCCGGCACCCGTGACCACCACGACCCCCGTGGTCGCCCATGCGATGTAACGGCTCTTCCTGGACAGCCGATGTCTGGACATTCCCCACCCCATTCAGTGCGGCCCGTGGCCGCATCCGACAACCCGGGACAGTGGTCCGCCCTCTGGCAGAGGCTTGACTAGGTCCCGGGTGCAGCGCCGCGCCGACAGTGGCGCAACGACTGGGCTCCGAAAGTCCGGAGCGCATCGCACAGTAGCCGACACGGGTGTCGTGATCGAGACGGACGCAAGACTCCGCGTGACAGCGAAATGCCTCTCGCCTACCGCTCTTCTCCCACGTCGACGAACCGAGCAGGACATCGCCGGCTCGCCAGGGAGAGTTCTGCGGCTACGAACGCAACGGAGGCCGGAAGGACAGGGACCACGCGAGACCCTCTCTCGCTCCCCCGAGGCCAAGCTTCCAGCCCGCTCAGGCCAGGAGAAAGTACTTCCTCGGCCGACCAGTGACGTCACGCAGACCGCTTACAAGCGAGGGTCCCCTCGCCCACAGCGCTTCGGACCGCAGAATGTGCCGGGCAAGGACTCCACGCGGTGGGGCGGGTGGGACCATTCCACGACGCTCCCACGAAGGCTTCGCTAAAAACCCCAGGTCAAAGCCGTTCAGAGCTCATCTTCGATGCGCGAGGACCCGCGTTCGCCACACCCCCGTGAGTCAAACACCACACGCAAAACACCTCCGACACCACGTTTCCGCAGGTCAGAACGTTTCCGCAGGGTGAAACTGGTGGGGCGGGTGGGACTCGAACCCACGGCCGACGGATTATGAGTCCGCTGCTCTAACCGGCTGAGCTACCGCCCCTCCACGGCGTGGCGCGTACACGTGTACGCGCCGTCTGCCGCAGCATAGCCGGTCATACGATCTCCTGCTGCGGATGGTCGGCTTCGCGTGACCATGAAGACAGTGCAGCGTGCTGCCCGGTTCCGGGTCGTGAGGAATCACCCCGAAAGAGTCGCGGCCCCTCCGTCTCCGGGCACACGAGAAGAGGGCCCCGAGGGGCCCTCTTCCCTATCGCTCCCCCGACTGGACTCGAACCAGTAACCCTCCGGTTAACAGCCGAATGCTCTGCCAATTGAGCTACAGGGGATCGCGCTCCCCCGACTGGACTCGAACCAGTAACCTGCCGGTTAACAGCCGGCTGCTCTGCCAATTGAGCTACAGGGGATTGCTGCGGTGCCGCGATTCGCACCTGCCTGGCTGAAGCCGAGCGGCGCGCGTTCGCTGCGACACATACATTAGCGCAAGCAGGGGGGTGCTCCGCCAATCGGTATCCCCCGGGGTGATCTCGGGTGTCCGCGGGTAGGCGGGCAGCACACGTCGCACGGAGCGAAGGAAGGCTGGCAGCCATGCGGTACCGACTCACGTTCATCGCCGGAGTGGCCCTCGGATTCGTGCTCGGCACGCGGGCCGGGCGCGAGCGTTACGAGCAGATGAAGAAGGCCGCGCAGCGGTTCTCGGAGAACCCGGCCGTGCGGAACGCGGCGGAGTCCGCCGCCCACGGCGGCCGGGACTTCGCCGGCAAGGCGTACCACTCGGTGAGCGAGAAGGTCGGGGACAAGGTGCCCGTCTCGGTCTCCGACCGGGTGCGCTCGCTGCGTGAGCGCAGCGGCCAGAACGGCAGCGACGACTGGGGCACCACCAACACCTGAGGCCCGTGCCCGTGCCGGGTGCCGCCCGGTGCGGGAACGGGCCGGGCGGGGGCGCGGCGGTGCGGGGGCGGGACAGGACCGCGACGACGGCGTTACGGGAACGGTCCGCGCGTGCGGCAGAATCGTGCCCATGGGCATAGTGGCCGGCTTGGACAGTTCATCCGCCTTCACACAGATCGTCGTCTGCGACACCGACACCGGTGAGGTCTTGCGGCAGGGATACGCCGCGCACCCGGTCGAGGCGAAGGCCTCCGAGGTCGATCCGCAGGCGTGGCTGCTCTCACTCGGTGAGGCGGCCTCCGGAGGGCTGCTCGAAGGCGTCCAGGCCATCGGCGTGTCCGCCCAGCAGCACGGTCTGGTGCCGCTGGACCACCAGGGCAACCTCGTCCGGCCCGCGCTGCTCGGCAACGACCGGCGGGCGCAGGCCGCCGCGGCCGATCTGATCGACGGGCTGGGCGGGCGGCAGTCCTGGGCCGAGGCGGTCGGGGCCGTTCCGCAGGCGGCGCAGCCGGTGGCGAAGCTGCGCTGGCTGGCGCGGACCGAGCCGGAGAACGCGCAGCGGGTCGCCGCGGTGCTGCAGCCCCACGACTGGCTGGTGTGGCAGCTCCTGGGCAGGCCCGCCCGCAGGACGACCGACAGAGGTGCCGCGTCGGGCACCGGCTACTGGTCGGCGGGTACCGCTTCCTACCGGCCCGATCTGGTGGAGCTCGCACTCGGCCATCAGGCGCAGCTGCCCGAGGTGCTCGGCCCGGCCGACGCCGCGGGGACCACTCCCGAGGGGCTGCTGATCTCGGCGGGCACCGGCGAGACGATGGCCGCGGCATTCGGGCTGGGGGTCGCCGTGGGTGACGCCGTCGTGTCGCTGGGGGCCTCGGGTTCGGTGATGGCCGTGCACCACGAGGCGCTGGCCGACCCGACCGGGATGATCACCTCATTCGCCGACGCGACCGGGATGCACCTGCCGGTGGTCCACACGTCGAACGCGGTGCGCGCGCTGCGCGGGACCGCCGAGATGCTCGACCTGGAGGGCGGTCTGGACGAGCTCTCCGCGCTGGCCCTGAAGTCGACCCCCGGGGCGTCGGGGCTCGTCCTGCTGCCGTACCTCGAGGGCGAGCGCACCCCGCACCTTCCGCACACCGCGGGCACGCTGAGCGGGCTGCGACGCGAATCCATGAAGCCGGAGCACCTCGCGCGGGCCGCCTTCGAGGGGATGCTCTGCTCGCTGGCCGACGCGCTCGACGTGCTGCGAGGCCGGGGCGTGGAGGTGCGGCGGGTCTTCCTGCTGGGCGCGGCGGCCGAGCTGCCCGCCGTGCAGGAGATCGCTCCCGCCCTCCTGGGCAGCCAGGTCGTCGTGCCGCAGCCCGCCGAGTACGCGGCGCTGGGTGCGGCACGACAGGCGGCGTGGGCGCTCGGGGTCTCGCAGGGAACGCTGGACCCGCGTACACCCCCGGCCTGGCGGGGTGCGGCGGCGCAGGTGCTGGAGCCGGGTGAGGAGCTCCCCGTCGGGCGCGCGGTGCGCCAGCAGTACGGCGCGACCCGGGACCAGATCCACCCCGGGGCTTTCGGTACGGACGCGTGAGGGCCGGCGCTCGCGGGCACGGGGACCCGCACACCCGGACGTGAGGCGCCCGGGGGCGGCGCTCTCCGACGCACACGGCGGGGACCCGCACACCCGGACGTGAGGCACCCCCGGGGCGGTGCACTCCTGGTGCCCGCGTGGCCGGGATCGCGCCCGCGCGCAGGGGGCTCGCAGGCGCGGCGGTACGCCGGGACCCTCGGCACGGAGGCCGCCCGCGGAGGCCGCCCGCCGAGGTCCGGAGCTCGCACGCCGGGAATTTGACCTGGGTTTGGGCAAAAGCGTTGGCCGCCGGGGTGGGGCGTACCGGAGTATGGACCGGCCCCTTTTGCCCTCGCCGACCGAGAGACACGCGTGCTCATAAAAATCCTGCGGACCTATCTGGGTCCGTACAGACAGTCCATCGTGCTGCTGGTGGCGCTCCAGCTCCTGCAGACCTGTGCCAGCCTCTACCTGCCCAGCCTCAACGCGGACATCATCGACAACGGTGTCGTGCAGGGGGACACGGGCTACATCCTGCAGTACGGCGCCGTGATGATCGCGGTGAGCGTCATGCAGATCGTCTGCAACATCGGGGCGGTCTACTACGGCGCCCGGACGGCCTCGGCGCTCGGGCGCGACGTGCGGGCTTCGGTGTTCGGCAAGGTGCAGTCGTTCTCGGCGCGCGAGGTGGGGCGCTTCGGTGCGCCTTCGCTGATCACCCGCACGACCAACGACGTGCAGCAGGTCCAGATGCTGGTCCTGATGGCGTTCACCCTGATGGTCTCGGCGCCGATCATGTGTGTGGGCGGCGTGATCATGGCGCTCGGCCAGGACGTCCCGCTGTCGGCGGTCCTGCTCGCGGTGCTGCCGGTCCTCGGTATCTCGGTGAGCCTGATCGTCCGCCGGATGCGGCCGCTGTTCCGCATGATGCAGGTGCGGCTGGACACGGTGAACCGGGTGCTGCGTGAGCAGATCACCGGCAACCGGGTCATCCGGGCGTTCATCCGGGACCGCTACGAGGAGGAGCGCTTCCGGGGCGCCAACACGGAGCTGACCGATGTCGCGGTGTCGACGGGCCGGCTGATGGCCCTGATGTTCCCGACCGTGATGACGGTGGTGAACCTGTCGTCCATCGCGGTGGTCTGGTTCGGGGCGCACCGCATCGACAGCGGCGGGATGCAGATCGGGGCGCTCACCGCGTTCCTGGCGTATCTGATGCAGATCGTGATGTCGGTGATGATGGCCACCTTCATGTTCATCATGGTGCCGCGCGCCGAGGTGTGCGCCGAGCGCATCCAGGAGGTCCTGGAGACCGATTCGAGTGTGGTGCCGCCCACCGCCCCGGTCACGAAGCTGCTCAGGCACGGGCATCTGGAGATCCGGGACGCGGAGTTCCGCTACCCGGGTGCCGAGGAGCCGGTGCTGCGTTCGGTCGGCCTGGTGGCGCGGCCGGGTGAGACGACCGCGATCATCGGGTCGACGGGCAGCGGGAAGTCGACGCTGCTCGGGCTCGTGCCCCGGCTGTTCGACGCCACGGCCGGCGAGGTGCTGGTCGACGGCACCGACGTACGGACGCTGGATCCGGTGCTGCTGGCGAGGACGGTGGGTCTGGTCCCGCAGAAGCCGTACCTCTTCTCGGGGACCGTCGCGACGAATCTGCGCTACGGCAATCCGGACGCGACCGACGAGGAGCTGTGGCACGCGCTGGAGGTGGCGCAGGCCAAGGACTTCGTGGAGCGGCTGGAACACGGTCTGGACGCGCCGATCGCGCAGGGCGGCACCAATGTCTCCGGAGGCCAGCGGCAGCGTCTCGCGATCGCGCGGACGCTCGTGCAGCGCCCGGAGATCTACCTCTTCGACGACTCCTTCTCGGCCCTGGACTACGCGACGGACGCCGCGCTGCGCGGCGCCCTGTCCCGTGAGACGGCTGGGGCGACCGTGGTGATCGTGGCGCAGCGGGTGTCCACGATCCGTGAAGCCGACCGGATCCTGGTGCTCGACGAGGGCCAGGTCGTCGGGACGGGGACCCATCACGAGCTGATGGACGGCAACGAAACCTACCGGGAGATCGTGCTCTCCCAGCTGACGGAAGCGGAGGCCGCCTGATGGCCGGGCCGGGCGGACGGATGATGGCGGGGCCCACCGAGCGGTCCATGGACTTCAAGGGGTCGGGCAAGCGGCTGCTGAGGCGGTTCAGCAAGGAGAAGTCCTCGCTGTACCTGATGCTGGGCGCGGGGACGCTGAGTGTGGCGCTCTCCGTGGTGGGGCCGAAGATCCTCGGCGGGGCCACGGACCTGATCTTCGCGGGTGTCGTCGGACGGCAGATGCCGGACGGCACGACGAAGCAGCAGGCCGTCGACGGGCTGCGTGAGCAGGGCAACGGCGGGCTCGCCGACATGCTGAGCGGGGTGGACTTCACCCCCGGCCACGGCATCGACTTCGGAGCGGTGGGCACCGTCCTGCTGGCCGCGCTGCTGGTGTACGTGGGAGCGGGCCTGCTGATGCTGGTCTCGACCCGGCTGTCGATCCGGGTGATCAACCGGGTCGTCTTCCAGCTGCGCGAGGACCTGCAGACGAAGCTGTCGCGGCTTCCGCTGTCCTACTTCGACCGGCAGCAGCGCGGTGAGGTGCTGAGCCGGGCGACGAACGACATCGACAACATCTCCCAGACGATGCAGCAGACGATGGGTCAGCTCATCAATTCGCTGCTGACCATCGTCGGCGTGCTGATCATGATGTTCTGGATCTCGCCGCTGCTCGCGCTGGTCGCCCTGGTGACGATCCCGCTGTCGGTGTTCGTCGCGACGAAGGTCGGCAAGCGGTCGCAGCCGCACTTCGTGGCGCAGTGGAAGGTGACGGGCAAGCTCAACGCCCACATCGAGGAGATGTACACCGGGCACACCCTGGTGAAGGTCTTCGGGCGTCAGGAGGAGTCCGCGAAGGACTTCGCCGAGCAGAACGAGGCGCTGTACGAGGCGGGGTTCAAGGCGCAGTTCAACAGCGGGATCATGCAGCCGCTGATGATGTTCGTGTCGAACCTGAACTACGTGCTGGTCGCGGTGGTCGGCGGGCTGCGGGTCGCCTCGGGCTCGCTGTCGATCGGTGACGTGCAGGCGTTCATCCAGTACTCGCGGCAGTTCTCGATGCCGCTGACACAGGTCGCCTCCATGGCGAACCTGGTGCAGTCGGGCATCGCGTCGGCGGAGCGGGTCTTCGGCCTGCTGGACGCCGAGGAGCAGGGGCCGGACCCGGTTCCGGCAGAGCGTCCCGAGGAGCTGCGCGGCAGTGTCGCGCTGGAGAACGTGTCGTTCCGCTACGACCCGGAGAAGCCGCTCATCGAGGACCTCTCGCTGAGCGTCGAACCGGGCCACACGGTCGCGATCGTCGGGCCGACCGGGGCGGGCAAGACGACCCTGGTCAACCTGCTGATGCGGTTCTACGAGGTGACGGGCGGCCGTATCACCCTCGACGGGGTCGATGTGGCGAGGATGTCGCGCGACGAACTGCGGTCCGGCATAGGCATGGTGCTCCAGGACACCTGGCTGTTCGGCGGCACGATCGCGGAGAACATCGCCTACGGCGCCTCGCGTGAGGTGACCCGGGAGGAGATCGAGGAGGCGGCGCGGGCCGCTCACGCCGACCGCTTCGTCCGTACCCTGCCCGACGGTTACGACACGGTGATCGACGACGAGGGCACCGGGGTGAGCGCCGGTGAGAAGCAGCTGATCACCATCGCGCGGGCGTTCCTGTCCGACCCGGTGATCCTCGTGCTCGACGAGGCCACCAGCTCGGTCGACACCCGTACCGAGGTGCTGATCCAGAAGGCGATGGCGAGGCTGGCCCACGGGCGTACCAGCTTCGTGATCGCGCACCGCCTCTCCACCATCCGCGACGCGGACGTGATCCTGGTGATGGAGAACGGGTCGATCGTCGAGCAGGGCACCCATGACGATCTGCTCGCGGCGAAGGGCGCCTACGCCCGGCTGTACGCGGCGCAGTTCGCCGAGGCGCTGGCGGAGGTCGACTGAGCCGGGGCGCCGGCGGAGGTCGGCTGCGGGGAGACCGGCTGCGCGCAGGTCGACTGCGCGGAGGTCGGCTGACCGCCGGCGGCCCTCAGTCGAGGTAGCCGCGGAGCTGGTCCGCGTAGGCGTGGTCCCGCAGCTTGTCGAGCGTCTTGGACTCGATCTGGCGTATGCGTTCGCGCGTCACGCCGAAGATCCTTCCGATCTCCTCGAGCGTGCGGGGCCGCCCGTCCTCCAGCCCGTACCGCAGCTGCACGACCTTCCTCTCCCGCTCCCCCAGGCCGGCGAGCACCGCTTCCAGGTGTTCGCGCAGCAGGAGGAAGGCCGCGGTCTCCACGGGGGAGGCGGCGTCGCCGTCCTCGATGAGGTCACCGAAGGCGACGTCGTCCTCCTCCCCCACCGGGGCGTGCAGGGAGACGGGTTCCTGGGCGAGGCGCAACACCTCCCCGACCCGCTCTGGCGTCAGGTCGAGCTGTGCCGCGACCTCCTCGGGGGTGGGCTCGTAGCCGCGCTCCTGGAGCAGGCGGCGCTGGACGCGGACCACCCGGTTGATCAGCTCGACGACGTGCACCGGCACCCGGATGGTCCTCGCCTGGTCGGCGAGCGCCCGGGACATCGCCTGCCGGATCCACCAGGTGGCGTACGTGGAGAACTTGTACCCCCTCGCGTAGTCGAACTTCTCGACCGCCCTGATCAGCCCGAGGTTCCCCTCCTGGACCAGGTCCAGCATGGTCAGGCCCCGGCCCACGTAGCGCTTGGCGACGGAGACGACGAGGCGGAGGTTGGCCTCGATGAGCCGGCGCTTGGCCATCCGTCCCATGACCACGAGGCGGTCCAGGTCGAAGGCGAGCCGGGAGTCCGGGTCGGGGGTGCGGGCGAGCCGCTCCTCGGCGAAGAGTCCCGCCTCGACCCGGCGGGCGAGCTCCACCTCCTCGGCCGCGCTGAGCAGCGGGATCCGCCCGATCTCGCGTAAGTACTGGCGGAAGAGGTCGGACGAGGCGCCGCCGGAGTCGGTGTGGCTCCGCGGCTCGGGGAGCCCGGGGGGCTCCACCGGTTCCTCCAGCACCGGTTCGGGCGCACCCGGCGTCTCCGGGTGGTGTGCGGCGCGGTTCTGCGCGGGAATCGCGGGGACGAGCTCGGTCGTGATCGGCACGGTCCGGGTCTGCACGGGGGCGACCTCCAGGTGATCGCTGCCGGATCGCGGGGTGCAGGTCCGCCCTCGGCGGACCGCCGCGCTCCGATGACTCAGGCACCGCCATCCAGTGTGGGGTACGACACATCGCCGCCACGAGGGGCGTGCGGTGACTTTTTGCGTCCGGCCCGTGACGGGGCGCTGATCATGGCGCGGGGGCCGCGCCCGCCCTCGATGCGGGACCGGACGGGGCCGGCGGCGACGCCCGGCGGGCTCGTGCGGGCCCTACAGCGCGGCGGCGCCGTGGCCGCGGAGCGACTGGGCGTACTGCTGGAGGATCCAGACCTCGTTCTGCGCCGCGGCCAGGTGGTCGGGGGCGACGTTGCTGCCGAGGCGGGCGAGGCTGCCCTGGACGTCGGCGATCCTGCGGTCGACGGCGCGCAGGCGCACCTGGACGAGCTGCATGCCCGCGTACGTCTCGTCGATGGTCTTGCCGTGGAACACCTCGACGGCGAGTTCGGTGACGAGGGCCCGCACGGTGTCGTCGGGGGCCGCGTCCAGCACGTTGACCAGGTAGTCGCGGGTCTCGGCCAGCCCCTGCTCGGCGCCGCCCGCCTCGGCGATGCACTGGCGTACGGCCGCGTAGGGCGGGGCGGTGAACTCGTCGGCGCCGTAGGCGTCGAAGGCGGGCGAGACCAGGGCCGGCTTCTGCAGGGCCAGCTTGAGCAGCTCGCGCTCGGTGCGGTGGGCGGGGCTGCGGAGGTTGAGCGCGGGTCCGGTGGGTGCCTTCGGGGCGGCCTGGGCCTGCGGCTGCGCGGGACGGCCGCGGGTGGGGCCGCCCGGGGCGGGGCCGCGCTCGCCGCGGTCGCGGGCCCAGCGGGCGAGCTGGTTGACCCGGTGGACGACGAACTCCTGGTCCAGGATGCCGATGAACCCGGCGAGCTGGACCGCCACCTCGCGCTGCACGCTGCTGGTCTTGATCTTGGCGACGACCTGGGCGGCCTCGTCGAGCGCGGCGGCGCGGCCGGCCGGGGTCTCCAGGTCGTAGCGGGCGACGATCTGGCGGAGCGCGAACTCGAAGAGCGGGGTGCGGGGTTCGACGAGGTCGCGGACGGCGTCGTCGCCCTTGGCGAGCCGCAGGTCGCACGGGTCCATGCCGTCGGGCGCGATCGCGATGTAGGTCTCGGCGGCGAACTTCTGGTCGTCCTCGAAGGCGCGCAGCGCGGCCTTCTGCCCGGCGGCGTCGCCGTCGAAGGTGAAGATCACCCTGGCGCTGCCGTTGTCCATCAGGAGCCTGCGGAGGATCTTGATGTGGTCGTTGCCGAACGCCGTGCCACAGGTGGCGATGGCCGTGGTCACCCCGGCGAGGTGGCAGGCCATGACGTCGGTGTAGCCCTCGACGACGACGGCGCGGCTCGCCTTGGCGATGTCCTTCTTCGCCAGGTCGATGCCGTACAGCACCTGGGACTTCTTGTAGATCGAGGTCTCGGGGGTGTTGAGGTACTTCGGGCCGTTGTCGTCGTCGCGCAGTTTGCGGGCGCCGAAGCCGACGATGTCGCCGGAGGTGTCGCTGATGGGCCACATCAGCCGGCCGCGGAAGCGGTCGATGGGACCTCTGCGGCCGTCCTGGGAGAGCCCGGAGCTGACGAGTTCCTTGTCGCTGAAGCCCTTGCCGCGGAGGAACCGGGTGAGGTGGTCCCAGCCCGCGGGGCTGTAGCCGACGCCGAAGTGGGCCGCGGCCTCCTGGTCGAAACCGCGTTCGGCGAGGAACCTCCGGCCGATCTCGGCCTCGGGGCCGTTCAGCTGCTCACGGTAGAAATCCGCGGCGATCTTGTGTGCCTCGACCAGCCGGATGCGTTCACCGCGCTGGTGGGAGGGGTTGTAGCCGCCCTCCTCGTACCGCAGGGTGATGCCGGCCTTGGCGGCGAGGCGTTCGACCGTCTCGGAGAAGGTGAGGTGATCGATCTTCATCACGAAGGCGATCGTGTCCCCGCCCTCCTGGCAGCCGAAGCAGTGGAACAGGCCCTTGCCGGGGCTGACCTGGAAGGAGGGGGACTTCTCGTCGTGGAAGGGGCAGAGCCCCTTGAGGTTGCCGCCGCCGGCGTTGCGCAGCTGGAGGTACTCGGACACGACGGCGTCGATCGGGACCGCGTCCCGGACCGCCTTCACGTCGTCGTCATTGATCCTGCCTGCCACGTGTGAAGTCTACGGGTGACGCCGGCCTCCGGGACGGGCAGGCACCGGGGGCCCGTCCCGGGTGCCCCGGCCCGTCCCCGGGGCGGCGCCGGGCGGTCAGAGCAGGGATTCCAGCGGCACCGAGGGGTCGCCGAGGGCCTCGGGGTCGACCGGGCGGGCGGCGGTGACCAGCTTCTGGATGCTCTCGGTGACGTCCCACACATTCACGTTCATCCCGGCGAGGACCCTGCGGTCCTTCAGCCAGAAGGCGATGAACTCGCGCTTGCCGGCGTCACCGCGGATGACGACCTGGTCGTACGAGCCGGGCGGTGCCCAGCCGGAGTACTCGAGGCCGAGGTCGTACTGGTCGGAGAAGAAGTACGGCACCCGGTCGTACGTCACGTCCTGGCCGAGCATCGCCTTCGCGGCGGCCGGGCCGCTGTTCAGGGCGTTGGCCCAGTGCTCCACCCGCAGCCGGCCGCCGAAGAGCGGGTGGTCCACGGAGGCGATGTCCCCGGCGGCGTAGATGTCCGGGTCGCTGGTGCGCAGGGAGGCGTCGACGACGACACCGCCGCCCTGCGAGCGGTCCGCCGTCTCCAGTCCCGCGGCCTCGGCGAGCGAGGTGCGCGGCGCCGCGCCGATCGCGGCGAGCACGTCGTGCGCGGGGTGCTCCTCGCCGTCGTCGGTGCGGGCGGCGAGGACCAGGCCGTCCGTGCCGGTGATCTCGGTCAGCCGGGCGCCGAAGTGGAAGCGGACGCCGTGCTCGGCGTGCAGCTCGGTGAAGATCTGGCCGATCTCCGGGCCGACGACGTGCTCCAGCGGGGTGGCCGAGGGGGCGACGACGGTGACCTCGGCGCCGTACTCCCGGGCCGCCGCGGCGACCTCGAGGCCGATCCACCCGGCGCCGGCGATCACCAGGTGGCCGTTGTCCCTGCCGAGGGCGGTGAGGACGCCCCGCAGCCGGTCGGCGTGGGCGAGCCGGCGCAGGTGGTGGACGCCGACCAGTTCGGTGCCGGGGATGTCGAGGCGGCGCGGTTCGGCCCCGGTGGCCAGGAGCAGCTTGTCGTAGTGCACGACGGTGTTGTCGCCGAGCTGCACGGAACGGCCGGCCCGGTCGATGGAGGTGACCGTCTGGCCGAGATGGAGCTCGATGTCCTCGGCGGCGTACCAGGCGGTCTCGTGGACGGCGGTGGCGTCCCGCCCCTCCTTGCCGAGCAGGTACCCCTTGGACAGGGGAGGCCGCTCGTACGGATGGTCGCGCTCGTCGCCGATGAGGATCACCCGGCCGCTGAAGCCCTCCGCCCGGAGTGTCTCGGCCGCCTTCGCTCCGGTGAGTCCTCCACCGACGATCACGAACGTCCGATGTGCGTCGACCACTTGATGCCTCCTCGGTACTGGTGCTGCGCTGCGCCACCACCCTGCGAGCGTCCCGCACGCAGCGTGATGGCGAAAGAGGGTGTGCCGCGATCCGGTCACCGCCGCTGGCATGTGGCCCGGTCAAGGTCCAGTCTGCCGGGCCCCCGTGAGTGTTCGGTGAAGGGAACGCGCGGAGGCGTCGGTGAGCGCGGCGATCTGGTCCACGAGGACCCTCTTGCGGGCCCTGTCGTCGGGCGCCGTGGCGTACAGGGCGTGGAACTGCGGCTCCAGCCCTTCGGGCGCCCGGGCGGTGAGTGCGGCGGCGAGCTCGGCGATGACGATCCGCTGTTCGGCGCGGATGGACTCCTGCTCGGCGCGCTGCATGACGTAACGGTCCGCGACGGCCTTGAGCACGGCGCACTCGTTGCGCGCCTCGCGGGGCACGATCAGCTGTGCGGTGTACCGGCGCAGGCGGCCCGGTCCGTACGACGCGCGGGTCGCGGCCTCGGCGGCGAGGCAGAACCTGCCGATGAGCTGGCTCGTCGCGTCCTTCAGCCGTGCCTGGGCGACGGCGGTGCCGTCGTAGCCGTGCGGCCACCACACCTGGGCGGTGAGTCGGTCGAGGGCTTCGGCGAGTTCCCCGGGGTCGGTGTCCGCGGGGACGTACCGGCCGACGGCGACGGCCCAGATCTCCGCGCGTTCCGCTTCGGAGAACAGGCAGCCGGGGTCGATGTGCCCGGCGTGCAGGCCGTCCTCGAAGTCGTGCACGGAGTAGGCGACGTCGTCGGACCAGTCCATGACCTGGGCCTCGAAGCAGGTACGCCCCTCGGGGGCGCCCTCGCGGATCCACCCGAAGACCGGCAGGTCGTCCTCGTACACCCCGAACTTCGGTGACTCCGGGTCCGTGGGGTGTCCGCCGCGGGGCCAGGGGTACTTGGTGGCGGCGTCCAGGGCGGCCCGGGTCAGGTTGAGCCCGACGCTGACGGGCTCGCCGCCCCGGAGGTCGCGGACGAAACGCTTGGGTTCGAGCCGGGTGAGCAGGCGCAGCGACTGGGCGTTGCCCTCAAAGCCGCCGCAGTCCGCCGCGAAGTCGTTGAGGGCCTGTTCGCCGTTGTGGCCGAAGGGGGGGTGTCCCATGTCGTGGGAGAGGCAGGCCGCTTCGACGAGGTCGGGGTCGCAGCCGAGGACGGCGCCCAGCTCCCGGCCGACCTGGGCGCACTCCAGGGAGTGGGTGAGACGGGTACGGGGGCTGGCGTCCCACACGCGGCCGCGGGTGCCCGGGGTGACGACCTGGGTCTTGCCCGCGAGCCTGCGCAGGGCGGCGGAGTGGAGCACCCGCGCCCGGTCGCGCTGGAACGCGGAGCGGCCGGGCCGTTTGTCGGGCTCGGTGTCCCAGCGCTCGGCGTCGGCGGTGCCGTAGGTCGTGTCACGGAGATCGTGCGTACCGTCCATCCCACGACATTAGCCCGGTGGACTGACGACAAGGGTCAGGCGGAGGCCAGGAGGTGCGGGTGCGTCAGCGCCTCGCGCGCGGTCGCGGGCGCGGCGACCGCCTGGTCGTAGCGGTGCAGCACCAGGCGCGCCATCGCCGGGTGCGCCCCGAGCGGTGCGGCGGCGACGCCCGGCGCGGCGGCGGCCGTGACCTTCGCGAAGCGGCCGGGGGCGGTGAAGTACGAGGCGACGGCGGTGCGGTGGCGGCCGCGGGCCGCGAGGGCCCGCAGGGCGGCGGGCACGTCGGGCGCGGCGGCCGAGGCGTAGGCGGGTACGACCGGTACGCCGCCGAGGCGGTCGCTCAGCAGGGCCGCCGTTCGGCGCGCGTCGGTGTCCGAGTCGGGGTCGCGCGATCCGGCGGCGGCGAGCACCACCGCGGTGTCCCGGCGGGTGCCGTCCTCGTCTCGCCAGCCGGCCTCCAGGAGGCGTTCGTGGAGGGCCTCGACGAGCAGGGGGTGCGGTCCGAGCGGGGCCGCGACGCGGGTCCGCAGGTGGGCCGCGGCGGCCGCGGCGAGCGGCAGGTCGTGCCGGACGTGGTGGCCGCGGCCGAGCAGCAGCGGCACGAGCACCGCCTCGCCCTGCCCGATGCCGTCGAGGGTGTCGGGCAGCAGGGGTTCGTTCAGCTCGATGTGGCCGAGCCGGACGTCCAGGCCGGGCCGCAGTTCCCGCACCCGGTCCAGCAGTTCGAGGACCGTGCGCAGGGCCTGCGGGTCGCGGCTGCCGTGCGCGACGGCGACCAGGGTGGGGGCGGCTGAGCCGTGGGTACGGTGCATGGGCCGGCGGGCTCCGTTCAGGGAGACGAGGCCGAGCTGGCTGCCCAGCTGGGCGGTGATGCGGGTGAGGAGTTGCGCCGTGCTGTCGAGGGGCAGGGGCTCTCGGGGGTCTTCCGGTGCCGTCTCCGTCATCCACCGATGGTGCCGGGCCGACGTTGCCGGGCCGTTTCGCACCGGTGACGGGGCTTTGCCTCGCCCTCACCCTGCGGGGTCCGGTGCCGTCAGGTTTCGTTCACACCGGGCGTGAACCATCCGCGCGCCGCGTACGTCACCTCCTGCGGGAGTTCCGGCACGAGCACGGGGGCGTCACATGGGGTCGCGAGCACGATGGACGGGGCCGTGGGCCTGGAGGGTGCCGCGGTGGCCTGCCCGCGCGAGGCCGCGGCGGCTGGTGCAGGCGCTGATGGCCGTCTGCGCCGTGGCGCTGCTGCCCGCGGCCTGGCTGCACACCACGGCCGGCGCCCGCGTGCGGACGGCCGCGGACGCCCCTGCCGGGCAGGTCGCCGTGGTGTTCGGGGCGGGGCTGTGGGACGGCCGCCCGTCGCCCTACCTGGCACACCGGCTGGACGCGGCCGCCGGGCTGTACCGGTCGGGCAAGGTGCGGGTCGTCCTGGTCACCGGGGACAACAGCCGGGTGGAGTACGACGAACCGGACGCCATGCGCGCGTACCTCACGGCCCGCGGGGTGCCGGACGGCCGGATCGTGAGCGACTACGCGGGATTCGACACCTGGGACTCCTGTGTCCGGGCCAGGCGGGTGTTCGGCGTGGACCGGGCGGTCCTGGTGAGCCAGGGGTTCCACATCAGGCGGGCGATCGCCCTGTGCCGGTCCGCCGGGATCGACGCCTACGGCGTCGGGGTCGACGACGTACACGACGTCACCTGGTACTACGGCGGGGCCCGCGAGGTGTTCGCGGCGGGCAAGGCCCTGCTGGACGTGGTGTTCCGGCCGGATCCGCACTTCCTCGGCCCCCGGGAGGACGGGGTGACGAAGGCGCTGGAGGACGACCTCACCGCGGGCCCCCGGGCGGGCTGAGGTGCGCGTACCGGTGGCGTAACCGGACACGGCGGTGCCCGTAATACCCGCCTCGCAGGCTGGGCGCATGGCCCGCACCGAGACGTCCACCCACTGCCCGTACTGCGCGCTCCAGTGCGGCATGAAGCTGCGCCCGGTCGACGACGGCACCGTCGTCGAGGTGGTCGAGCGTACCGACTTCCCGGTCAACCGGGGAGCCCTGTGCGGCAAGGGGCGCACCGCGCCCGCCGTGCTCCGCGCCGGTGTGCGGCTGACGGCCCCCCTGGTACGTGACGCGGGCGGCGAACTGGCGCCGGCGACCTGGGAGGAGGCGCTGGAGCGGATCGCGGACGGGCTGCGCGGTACCAGGGCGGAGCACGGCCCGGACGCCGTGGGCGTGTTCGGCGGGGGCGGGCTCACCAACGAGAAGGCCTACGCGCTCGGGAAGTTCGCCCGGGTGGTGCTCGGCACCTCGCAGATCGACTACAACGGCCGGTTCTGCATGTCGTCGGCGGCGGCCGCGCACCAGCGGGCGTTCGGTCTCGACCGGGGGCTGCCGTTCCCCCTGGAGGACATCCCGCGGACGGGGTGCGTGATCCTGGTCGGCTCGAACCTCGCCGAGACCATGCCGCCCGCGCTGCGCTATCTGACGGAGCTGAAGGAGAACGGCGGCCGGCTGATCGTCATCGATCCGCGGCGGACCAGGACCGCCGAGCAGGCGGATCTGCACCTGGCGCCCCGGCCGGGCACGGATCTGGCCCTCGCGCTCGGCATGCTGCACCTGGTCGTGGCGGACGGGCGGGTGGACGAGGACTTCGTCCGTACCCGGACGAGCGGCTGGGACGAGACCCGGGCGGGTGCGATGGCGCACTGGCCGGAGCTTGTGGAGCGTCTCACCGGGGTTCCGGTGCCCCAGCTGCGCGCCGCCGTGGAGATGTTCTGCGGGGCGGACAGCGGGATGGTGCTCACCGCCCGGGGCCCCGAGCAGCAGGCCAAGGGCACCGACACGGTGGGGGCGTGGATCAACTTCTGCCTGGCCACGGGCCGGGCGGGCCGGGCGCTGTCCGGTTACGGCTGCCTGACCGGCCAGGGCAACGGGCAGGGCGGGCGGGAGCACGGCCAGAAGGCCGACCAGCTGCCCGGATACCGCAAGCTCACCGACCCCGGGGCGCGCCGTCATGTCGCGGAGGTCTGGGGAGTCGACCCCGATTCGCTGCCGGGGCCGGGGCGCAGCGCGTACGAACTGCTGGATGCGCTGGGGCGGGATGTGCGGTCGTTGCTGGTCATGGGGTCCAACCCGGTGGTGTCGGCGCCGCGCGCGGGGCATGTGGAGGAGCGGCTGAGGTCGCTGGACTTCCTGGCGGTCGCGGACGTGGTCCTGTCGGAGACAGCGGCGCTGGCCGATGTGGTGCTGCCGGTGACCCAGTGGGCGGAGGAGGACGGGACCACGACCAACCTGGAGGGGCGGGTGCTGCTGCGGCGGCGCGCGGTCTCCGCTCCGGAGGGGGTCCGCAGCGATCTGGAGGTGCTGAACGGGCTGGCCGGGCTCCTGGGGCACGGGAAGGGTTTCCCGGCGGATCCGGAGGAGGTCTTCGACGAGCTGCGCCGGGCGTCGGCCGGCGGGCCCGCCGACTACGCGGGGGTCAGCTACGCCAGGATCGAGGCGGAGGACGGGGTGTTCTGGCCCTGCCCGGACGAGGAGCACCCCGGGACGCCCCGGCTGTTCCTGGAGCGGTTCGCGACGGAGGACGGGCGGGCCAGGTTCGTGCCGGTCGCGCACCGGGCCTCCGCCGAGGAGACCGACGCGGAGTACCCGGTGGTGCTGACGACGGGGCGGGTGGTGTCGCAGTACCAGTCGGGGGCGCAGACACGACGGGTGGACGAGCTGAACGCCGCCGCGCCGGGCCCGTTCGTGGAGCTGCATCCGCGGCTCGCGGAGCGGATCGGGGTCGCCGAGGGCGAGCGGGTCGCTGTCACCTCGCGGCGCGGGCGGGCGGTGGCCCCGGCCCGGATCACCGGGGCGATCCGGCAGGACACGGTGTTCATGCCGTTCCACTGGCCGGGCGAGGGCCGGGCCAACACCCTGACGAACCCCGCGCTGGATCCGGTGTCGCGGATGCCGGAGTTCAAGGTGTGCGCCGTGCGGGTGGAGGCCGCCGGATGAGCCAGTCGCCGCCCGGTACGAGCGTGCCGCCGGCGGCCAGGGAACGGGCGACGGCGGGGGCGGCGAGATAGACCCATGCCCGTGCGGGGTCCTCGGCGCCCGTCCGGGCGGAGTCCGGGGCGGCGGACAGGACGGGGCGTGCCACCCGCTCGTACAGATTGCGCGGATGCCGCGGCCCCAGGTACTGCTCCAGGCCGTCCAGGTCCGCGAGCAGTTCCCGGTACGCGCCGGGGGCGGCGGTGACCAGCGCGCCGCGCACGGTCCCGTCTCCCCCGGTCGCGTACGGGTAGCCGGGGCCCTCGTAGAGGAGGGCGTCCGGCAGGACGGCCGGGCGTTCGCCGGCCGTGCGGCCCTTCAGGAACCGGTCGTGGTTGTGCTCGCCCGGAAGCAGGGTGCCGTAGACGAAGAAGGGAAGCTCTGTCACAGCTCCGCCGTCGGTGCCGTCTCGGCTGCCACCCAGCCGAGGTAGCGCTCGCTGCCCCGCACCACCGGGAGGGCGATGATCTCCGGCGTCGCGTAGTCGTGGGCCGCGAGGAGGTGGGCCTCCAGCTCGTCGTAGCGCTCGGCCGTCGTCTTCAGGAGCACCTGCCACTCCTCGGCGGTCTCGACGGCGTCCTGCCACCGGTAGACGGAGGTGACCGGCGCGGACACCTGGGCGCAGGCGGCGAGCCGTGCCTCGACGGCGCTCCTGGCCAGGTCGCGGGCCTTCTCCTCGCTGTCCGTCGTGGTCAGCACTGTCAGGCATGCGGGTTCGGCCATCGTGGGTCTCCTCGTCCTTCGGCGGTCCGCCCGGCGCGTCTCCCGGGGGCGCCCCCGGGGCCCGGCCCCCCTCGATTGTCGGCCCCGGCGGATTCAGCCGCCGTACGGGGTACGGTTCCTGGCCTCGCGCAGGGCCCGTCCCCACCAGACGAGCTGGTCGAGCATCTTCTTGGCCGCGCCGTCGGCGGGTCCCGGGTCCCTGGGTCCGCCCAGGTCGTCGAAGAGGGCGCCGGCGTTGTGGAAGGAGACGGTGTCGCGCACGGTGACGGCGTGGAGTTCGGCGAAGACCTGACGCAGGTGCTCGACGGCCCGCAGGCCCCCGGAGATTCCGCCGTAGGACACGAACGCGACGGGTTTGGCCTGCCATTCGGAGAAGTGCCGGTCGATCAGGCTCTTCAGCGGGGCCGGGTAGGAGTGGTTGTACTCGGGGGTCAGGACGACGAAGGCGTCGGCGCGTGCCAGCCGCGGGGCCACCGGGGTGGCCGGGGTGGCGGGCGGCTCCGTCTCGGCGACGTCGATCAGCTCGGTCCCGACGCCCGGGTGGGCGGCGGCGCTTCTCAGGAACCAGTCGGCGACGACCGGCCCGAAGCGGCCCTCGCGGTTGCTGCCGAGGATGACGGCGACGTTCAGCGGGGTGTCGGACGTTGCGGGAACTGGCGTGTGGATGTCCATGGGCAGCAGCCTCACGCCTCAACCGCACTTGAGGTCAAGCGGATTCCGCGGCGCCTACGCTGAGGGCCATGACGACTTCCACGACGGACCCGTACGTCGAGTTCGACGGCCGCCCCGCCACCGGGGAGGACCTGCGGATCCCGGCCTTCGCGGGCTACGGCCACTTCACCGCGATGCAGGTCAGGGATCGCGGGGTGCGGGGACTCGCACTGCACCTGGAGCGTCTGGACTCCGCGAACCGGGAGCTCTTCGGGTCCCCTCTGGACGGGGAGCGGGTCCGTGGGCTCGTCGCGCACGCGCTCGACGGCGCGGGTACGGCCGACGCGTCGGTCCGCGTGCACGCCTACCTCCCGCCGGGCGGCGCGGACACGGTGACGATGGTGACGGTGCGGGAGCCGGTCCGTGCGGACGGCACCCCGCGGAGCCTGATGTCGGTGCCGTACGCCCGTGCGGTGCCGCACATCAAGCGCCCCGGCGAGTTCGCGCAGACGTACTACGGGCGGCAGGCCCGGCGGGCCGGGTTCGACGATGCCCTGCTCACCTCGCCCGGGGGCATGGTGACGGAGGGCGCGATCACCAACATCGGCTTCTGGGACGGGACCTCGGTGGTCTGGCCGGACGCGCCCGCGCTGACGGGAACCACGATGGCGCTGCTGGAGAGCGGACTCGCGCGGGCCGGGCGGCCCTGCCTCAGGCGCGGGGTGACGATCGAGGGCGTTGGCGTCTACCGGGCCGCGTTCGTCAGCAACTCCCAGGGCGTCGCACCGGTCCACCGGATCGACGACACGGCCTTCGAGGTCGACGAGGCCCTGATGCGGCTGCTCGGCCGGGTGTACGAGGACGCCCCGTACGAGCCCCTCCCCGCCCCCCGTACGGGAGCGTGAGACCGTGCTGATCCACATCGAGGCCACCGGGCTCCCGGGGCTCACCTGCGGTCCCGGCACCGGCTTCGAGGGCTACGACGGCATCCACGTCGGCGTGCAGCGCAAGGACCGGCCGGACGAACTGCTCGGCGTGCACCCGGGCGACGCGCCCCGCGCCCGGTGGACGCTGGAGTGCACGGTCACGGCCACCGAGGAGGGCGTCGAGGTGTCGGGGCCGTACGTCCAGAACCGTCTCGGAGGCCGTTTCGTGTACCTGTCCTGGGGGACCGTGGACGAGGCGGGCGCCTTCACGATGTTCCGGAGGGCCAAGCTGATGACGGCCGACATCGCGCCGGAGGTACTTCAGGCGGCCGCCCGGACGGGGCACCTGACCGCGCGGCTGAACCTGACCGACGGGGAGGGGCGGCCCCGGTGCGCCCGGGTACGCCCGCCGGACATCACCTGGTCGGCGACGGAGGCGGGTGACACGGGCGCGGCCTGAGAGCCGGGGGATGGCACCGCCCTCACCGGTACCAGGGGGGACGAGCCCGGTGAGGGCGGTTGCCGTGGGGGCGGCGGGGGGGAGTGCCGCCCCTCTTTTTTTTGGGGGGGATTGGTGCGGTCCCGTGGGGGGATAGAGAGCGTCTGCCCGGACCCCCCGGCCTCATTCCTGTGACGTGGATCACACAGGGCGGTCGGGTCGAGATCACCCGATCGGCACCGGGCACCCCCGACCGCCTGAGCACCCCCGCCACCCGCGCGGTGCCGCGCCGCCGGGCGGGCCCTCGGGGCCGTACGGGTGAGAGACGGCCCGGTGCCGGCGTGCGCCCGGGCGCATCCGGCCGTTACCTCGGAGTCAGGACACATCCGTCTGCCCGGAGGATTCCCATGCGCAGCCCCGCCCGTCTCGTGACCGGTACCGCCGCCGCGGCCCTCACCGCCGCAGCGCTCGGCCTCGCCGTCCCGTCCGCCCACGCGGACGGCCTCGGCAGACCGGATGTCACCGCGGTGTCGGCTGCCGACGGGCAGGAATGCGATCCCGGCGGGACGCAGGTGTGCGAGCCCGCGGAGCAGGACGCGGCCGGCCTCACGGAGCTCGCTCCCGGCCCGGACTCCGCGGAACCGGAGCCGCTCGGCGGCACGGAGGAGGCCGACGACCCGGCGGCCCCGGAGTCCCTCTGGCCCGGGACGCAGGACACCGAGGCCGACAGCGGGAACACCGCCGAAACCCTTCAGCGGCCCGACGGCGCCACGGGTACGGACCCCGGAACGCGCCCCGGGCCCGTACCGCCGGACGCCGACCCCGGGTCCGCGAAGCCGCCCGTGCCTCCGGGCCACAGGCCGACGACCGCGCCCAGCCCGAGCAGGCCCTCCGGGCACGTCGGGACGGGTGTCGGCGGCAGCGCCGCCCCCGACACCGCGCAGCTCGCCACCGGCGCGGGGCTGGTCGCGGCGGCGGTGCTCGGCGGAGCGCTGCTCCTTCGCCGGCGCCGCGTGGACGGCCCCCGCCACTGACGCCGGACGGGAAGAGGACGTGGACAGGAGCGCGCTGATGCCGAAGGCCTGGCTGGCGGGCATCGTCGCACTGTGCGGCGTATGGCTGGTCCAGACGGGTTCCGACCTCCGTACCGCCGCCCCGCAGCCGTCGGCCGCCCAGGCCTTCGACCCGGACCGCGAGGTGCGGCCGGGGACACCGGCCGCCGGGCCGCTGCGGTCCTCCCGGCCCGTCAGGATCCGCGTCCCCGCGATCGGCGTGGACGCGCCCATGACCGGTCTCCGGCTGGGCGCGGACGGCAGTCTGGAAGCGCCGCCCGCCGCCGACCGCAACCTGGCGGGATGGTTCGAGGGCGGTACCGCGCCGGGCGCCGCGGGGACGGCGATCGTCGCCGGCCACGTGGACAACGCGAAGGGGCCGTCGGTCTTCTACTCACTCGGGTCCCTGGAGAAGGGCGCCTCCGTCGAGATCGACCGGCGGGACGGCCGCACCGCCGTCTTCTCGGTCGACGCGGTGGAGGTCTACGAGAAGGACGCGTTCCCCGACGACCGGGTCTACGGCGCCACCCCGGACCCCTCGCTCCGGCTGATCACCTGCGGCGGCGGCTTCAGCAGCGAGGCGGGATACCTCGGCAACGTGGTGGCGTACGCCCACCTCACCGAGGTGCGCTGACCGGGCCGCCGTCGGTCCGGGACCGGGCGGGCGGCGCGACGGCCGGTCAGGCCGTCCACTGGTCGAATCCCAGCTTGGCGACCAGGGAGAACACCACGACGAGCAGGACCCCGCGGACGAAGCCGCTGCCCTTGCTGAGCGCCATCCGCGCGCCGATCATGCCGCCCGCCAGATTGAATACGGCCATGAGCGCGGCCAGCTGCCACAGGACCGTCCCCTGGTAGGCGAACATCGCCAGCGCGCCGGCGTTGGTGCACACGTTCACGATCTTCGCGGTGGCCGAGGCGGTGACCAGGTCGAGGTGGAGCACCGCGGTCAGGGCGAGCACCAGGAAGGTGCCGGTGCCCGGCCCGAACAGCCCGTCGTAGAAGCCGATCCCACCGCCGACCAGCACGATCGCGGTGACCGTCCGGGCCCGGGTGACCCGCGCGCCCGTGCCGTCCCCCGCCGCCGCGGTACCGAAGGAGGGCCTCAGCATCACGAAGGCCGCGACCGCGAGCAGCACCACCATGATCACCGGGCGCAGCACCTCGCTGCTGATCCCCGCCGCGAAGAAGGCGCCGGTCATCGATCCGGCGAGCGCCATCAGCCCGATCCGCAGGGCCGTGCCCACCTGGACGGGGGCCTTGCGCACGTAGGTGACGGCCGCGCCGGACGTGCCGACGATGGCCACGGCCTTGTTGGTGCCGAGGACGTGCGCGGCCGGGACGTGCGGAAGACCGAGCAGCAGGGCGGGCAGGAGGAGGAGTCCTCCGCCTCCCACCACCGCGTCGATCCAGCCGGCCGCTCCCGCGGCCAGGCAGAGGAGGACCAGGGTGGTAAGGGCTGTCTCGGGCATGTCCACGACCTTAGACGGCCCCGGACCGGCGCCCTCACAGAGGGCCGCCCGGTGCGCTGAGCGCAAGGTTCCTCCCGGGAAACAGGAGGGATGCGGTCGGGTAACACCCGCCGCGCACTCTCGTCGGTATGAGGACACGGACGGATGACACGGCTCGGGTGGTGGTGATCGGTGCCGGGATGGCGGGCGCTCGGCTCGCCGCCCGGGTCCCCGGTGTGACCGTCATCGGTGAGGAGGCCCACGCACCGTACAACAGGGTGCTGCTGGCCGAGGTGCTCGCCGGACGGTACGAGCCGGACGTGATCGCCCTGCCGCCCGCCGAGGTGCGGCGCGGAGTGCGTGCCGTACGGATCGACCGGGCGGAGCGCCGGGTGCTCTGCGACGACGGGAGCGTCGTCGGCTACGAGCACCTGGTGCTGGCCACCGGCTCCAACCCGGTGCTCCCGCCGCTGCGCGGCCTCGGCCACACGCTGCCGGACGGGGTGCATCCGTTCCGCACCCTCGACGACTGCCTGGCCCTGCGCGCTGTTGCGCGCCCCGGGGTGCGCGCCGTCGTGATCGGCGGCGGGCTCCTCGGGGTCTCGGCCGCGCGTGCCCTGGCCGAGTGCGGCGCCCAGGTGGTGCTGGCCCAGCAGGGCGAGCACCTCATGGAGCGGCAGCTGGACGCCGAGGCCGCGGGGATGCTCCGCGGGCACCTGGAGGCGCTCGGCGTCGAGGTGCACACCGAGTGCCGGGTGCGCGGGCTGCGCTGCACCGACGGGGACACCCCGGCGGTGCGGGCCGTGGAGATGGCCGACGGCTACGAACTGGAGGCCGAGATCACGGTGCTGGCCTGCGGGGTCCGCCCCCGTACGGGCCTGGCCCAGGCAGCCGGGCTGGAGGTCCGCAAGGGCATCGTCGTCGACGACGAGCTGCGCACCTCGGATCCGTACGTCCACGCGGTCGGCGACTGCGCCGAACACGACGGGACGGTCTACGGACTCGCGGGAGCGGCGCTCGAACAGGCCGACGTCCTGGCCGAGGTGCTGGCCGGACGCCCGGCCCGCTACCGGGGCACCCGGGCGCTGACCCGGCTCACCCTGCGCTCCCCCGCCGCCACCGCCGCGACGACCGGGGTCACCGTCGCCTCCGGGACGTCCGGAGGTCTCGACCTGGCCGCCTTCGGCGACTCCCGTCCGATGCCCGGCGACGACGTGGTCCGGCTGGCCGACGCCACCCGGGGCGCGTACCGCACGGTCGTCGTCCGGGGCGACCGGCTGGCGGGCGGGGTGCTCTTCGGCGACCTCGCCGCGGTCGGCAGCCTCGCCCGCACCTGGCAGGACGACGACCCCATCCCCGCCGACATGTCCCTGCTCCACCTGCTCACCAACGACGGAGGCTTCTGATGCCGGTGTCCACTCCCCCGACCCGCCCCACCGCAGGCGTGCCGACGATCGTGGTCGTCGGGCACGGCATGGTCGGACAGCGGTTCCTGGAAGCGCTCGCCGACCGGGGCCTGACCCCCGCCGCGGGGACCGCGAGGGTCGTCGTGCTCTGCGAGGAGCCCCGCCCCGCGTACGACCGTGTCCAGCTGACCTCGTACTTCTCCGGGAGGACGCCCGAGGACCTCTCGATGGTCGAGGCGGGCTTCATGGAGCGCCACGGCATCGAGCTGCGCGTCGGTGACCCGGCGACGGGCGTCGACCGCGAGGCCCGCACCGTCACCGCGCGCTCCGGTGAGACCTTCTCCTACGACACGCTGGTGCTGGCCACCGGCTCGTACCCCTTCGTGCCGCCCGTCCCGGGCAAGGACGCCGAGGGCTGCTTCGTCTACCGCACCATCGAGGACCTCCTCGCGATCGAGGAGTACGCGAAGACGTCGACGACCGGCGCGGTCGTCGGCGGCGGGCTCCTGGGCCTGGAGGCCGCGGGCGCGCTGAAGGGCCTCGGACTCGACACGCACGTCGTCGAGTTCGCCCCCCGGCTGATGCCGGTCCAGGTGGACGAGGGCGGCGGCGCCGCGCTGCTGCGCACCATCGAGAACATGGGCCTGACGGTCCACACGGGCGTCGGCACCCAGGAGGTCACCGCGGGCGAGGACGGCCGGGTCACCGGCATGTCCCTCTCGGACGGTTCGACGCTGGAGACCGATCTCGTCGTCTTCTCCGCCGGCGTGCGCCCCCGGGACCAGCTGGCCCGCGACTGCGGCCTGGCGGTCGGCCCGCGCGGCGGGATCATCGTCGACGAGGAGTGCCGCACCTCCGACAGCTCGGTCTTCGCGATCGGCGAGTGCGCGCTGGCCTCGGACGGGCGGGTCTACGGGCTGGTGGCGCCCGGCTACGAGATGGCGCTGGCGGTGGCCGAGGTGATCGCCGGCAACGCCGCCTCCTTCACCGGGGCCGACCTCTCCACCAAGCTGAAGCTGCTCGGTGTGGACGTCGCGTCCTTCGGTGACGCGCACGGCGCGGCCGAGGGCTGCCTCGACGTGGTGTACGCGGACTCCCGCTCGGGCGTCTACAAGAAGCTGGTGATCGGGCAGGACGGCACGCTGCTCGGCGGTGTCCTGGTGGGCGACGCCGAACAGTACGGCACGCTGCGGCCCATGACGGGCACGGTCCTGCCGGTCGCCCCCGAGCAGCTGGTGCTGCCGGCGGGCGCGGGCGGCCCGGTCACCCTCGGCCCGTCCTCCCTTCCCGACGAGGCGGTCATCTGCTCCTGCCACAACGTCACCAAGGGCGCGATCTGCGAGCACACCACCCTGCCCGAGGTGAAGAAGTGCACCAAGGCGGGCACCGGGTGCGGCAGTTGCGTCAAGGTCATCGGCCAGCTGCTGCCGCAGCCCGAGGACCAGGGACTGTGCGGCTGCTTCGAGTACACCCGCAGCGAGCTGTACGAGATCGTCCGCACCCTGGGGATCACGACGTACGCGGCGCTGCTCGACTCGCACGGCCGGGAGTCGGCCCGCGGCGGTGACGGCTGCGAGGTCTGCAAGCCCACGGTCGGCTCGGTCATCGCCTCGCTGGCCCCGACGGTCGGCGCGAGCGGTTACGTCCTGGACGGCGAGCAGGCCGCGCTGCAGGACACCAACGACCACTTCCTGGCCAACCTCCAGCGCAACGGCTCGTACTCGATCGTGCCGCGCATCCCGGGCGGTGAGATCACCCCGGAGAAGCTGATCGTGATCGGTGAGGTGGCCCGGGACTTCGGCCTCTACACGAAGATCACCGGCGGGCAGCGGATCGACCTGTTCGGCGCCCGCGTCGACCAGCTGCCGCTGATCTGGACCCGCCTGGTGGACGCCGGATTCGAGTCGGGTCACGCCTACGGGAAGTCGCTGCGCACGGTGAAGTCCTGCGTGGGGCAGACCTGGTGCCGCTACGGCGTGCAGGACTCCGTGAAGATGGCGATCGACCTGGAGCTCCGCTACCGGGGCCTGCGCTCCCCGCACAAGCTGAAGTCGGCGGTCTCCGGCTGCGCCCGGGAGTGCGCGGAGGCCCGGGGCAAGGACTTCGGGATCATCGCGACCGCGCAGGGCTGGAACCTCTACGTCGGCGGCAACGGCGGCGCCACCCCGCGCCACGCGGACCTGCTCGCACAGGACCTCTCCGACGCCGAACTGGTGCGCCTGATCGACCGGTTCCTGATGTTCTACATCCGCACGGCCGACCGCCTGGAGCGCACCTCGACCTGGCTGGACCGGATCGAGGGCGGCCTCGACCACGTGCGGGACGTCGTCGTCCACGACTCGCTGGGTCTCTGCGACGAGCTGGAGCGGCTGATGGCCGACCACGTGGCCGGCTACCGCGACGAGTGGGCGGAGACCATCAACGACCCCGAGCGGCTGCGGCGCTTCGTGACCTTCGTGAACGCCCCCGACGCCCCGGACCCCTCGGTCAAGTTCGTCCCCGAGCGCGACCAGGTCAAGCCCGACCTGGACATCCTCGCGGGCCCCGTGCTCGCCATCCGTACTCTCGAAGGGACCGCCTCCTGATGACGACCCAGACACTGGAAACGGCGCAGGACACCCGGACGATCCAGCTCGCGGACGGGGAAGGGTGGTTCACGGTCTGCGACCGCTCGCTGCTCACCCCGGGCCGCGGGGTCGCGGCCCTCCTCCCGGACGGCCGGCAGGTCGCGATGTTCATGGACCGGGCGGGGCGCGTGTACGCGATCGACAACCGCGATCCGTTCACCGGGGCGTACGTCCTCTCCCGGGGCCTGATCGGCTCCGTGGAGGGCAGGCCGTTCGTCGCCTCACCGCTGCTGAAGCAGCGCTTCGACCTCGAGACGGGCGCCTGCCTGGACGACGACGAGGTCAGCGTGCCGGTCCACCCGGTCCGCGCGGACTGATCCCCGCGCCTTCACCGGCTGTTGACGCTCCGTCAACTACGCGCCTCTACTGTCCTGACGTTCGACCCGCCGGGCCGACCGGACCGGCGGGCCCGCACGTCACCCGTGGAGTGATCGTGGAACGTCGGACCTTCTTGCGCACGGCCGTGGTCGGCACCTCGGCGACGGCCTTCGGCGGCACCCTCTGGAGGGGTGCCGCCTTCGCCGGCCCCGCCCAGCCCGCCACCGGCCCCTACGGTGCGCTGCAGGCGGCCAACGCCGACGGCATCCTGCTGCCCAAGGGCTTCACCAGCAGGGTCGTCGCCCGTTCGGGACAGACCGTCCCCGGCACCTCGTACCGCTGGCACAGTGCGCCGGACGGCGGCGCGACCTTCACCGACGGCAGCGGCTGGATCTACGTCTCCAACGCCGAGGTCTCCTCGGGGAGCGGCGGCGGGGCGAGCGCGGTGCGCTTCAGCTCCTCCGGGACGATCACCTCCGCCTACCGGATCCTGTCCGGCACGAACAACAACTGCGCCGGTGGCCGGACGCCGTGGAACACGTGGCTCTCCTGCGAGGAGGTGACCCGCGGCTTCGTGTACGAGACGGACCCCTGGGGTATGAACGCGGCGGTGCAGCGGCCCGCGCTGGGCAGGTTCAAGCACGAGGCGGCGGCTGCGGACCCCGACCACGGCTACGTCTACCTGACCGAGGACGAGACGGACGGCCGCTTCTACCGCTTCCGCCCCACCACCTGGGGCAACCTGTCGTCCGGCACGCTCCAGGTCCTGGTCGCCGGGACCGCCACCTCGGGCCCGGTGACCTGGCAGACGGTTCCCGACCCGGACGGCTCCCCCACCCAGACCCGCTACCAGGTCTCGGGCGCCAAGGTCTTCAACGGCGGCGAGGGCTGCTTCTACGCGGCGGGCACCTGCTGGTTCACCACCAAGGGCGACAACCGGGTGTGGGCCTACGACGCGAACGCCTCGTCGCTCTCGCTCGCGTACGACGACTCCCTCGTCACGGGCGGCAGCGCCCCGCTGACGGGTGTCGACAACGTCACCCGCTCCGCCTCCGGCGACCTGTACGTCGCCGAGGACGGCGGGAACATGGAGATCTGCCTGATCACCCCGGCCGACACCGTCGCCCCGTTCCTGAGGATCAGCGGGCAGTCCGGCTCGGAGATCACCGGCCCGGCCTTCTCGCCCGACGGCCGACGGCTCTACTTCTCGTCGCAGCGCGGTACCAGCGGCAGCTCGTCCGGCGGTATCACCTACGAGGTGACCGGGCCGTTCCGCTCCTGACACCCGCGGCGGGGGGGGGGGGGGGGCGGGCGCGGCCGGGCCCCCCCCCCCGCGGGCAGCCAGCGCGC
>NZ_JBHZCI010000002.1:164953-269508 GCF_042755185.1 Streptomyces sp. NPDC059166
CTCCTGCGGCCCTCCTGGGGCGGGCTAATCTCACGTGGGGGGGCGGCCCCCCCCCCCCCCCCCGCGGGGGGGGGGGGGGGGGGCCCCCCCCCCCCCCCCCGCCGCCGTCCGAAGGTCAGCCCTGGCCCTCGACCGCGGCCGGGTCCATCCAGACGACCTCCCAGATGTGGTGGTCGGGGTCCTGGAAGGAGCGGCCGTACATGAAGCCCTCGTCCATGGGGTCGTTGGCGGGCGACCCGCCGTTGGCGAGTGCGGCGTCCGCCAGCTCGTCGACCCTCTCACGGCTCTCGGCGCTCAGGGCGATGAGGACCTCGGTCGTTCTCGAGGAGTCGGCGATCTCCTTCTTGGTGAAGTCCTTGAAGCGCGACTCGCTGATCAGCATGGCGAAGATGGTGTCGCTGATGACCAGGCAGGCGGTCGAGTCGTCGCTGAACTGCGGGTTGAAGCCGAAGCCGAGCTTCCCGAAGAAGTTCTTCGTCGTCTCCAGGTCCTTGACGGGCAGGTTCACGAAGATCATCTGAGGCTGGGGCATGGTGTCCTACTCTTCCGTCCGGCACGTCGAGGTGCTTGAGCGTTCGTGCGCTTACGGAAGGTAGACGGCCGCGCGGCCAGGAACTCATCGGTGCGCGCGGGATGTTCCGGCGGGGCCGTCAGGACACGGGCAGCGGGGCCCCGCCCCTGAGCAGGGCCGCGCCCAGCGGGGTGAGCGTGTGCAGTACGGAGCCCCCGTGGCGCAGGGTACGGACCAGCCCGGCCTCCCGCAGTACGCAGGCGTGCTGGCTGGCCGATGCGAGGGAGACACCGGTCCTGCGGGCCAGCTCGCTCGTCGTACAGCCGTTGCCTATGGACCGCAGGACCGTGGAGCGGGTGTGGCCCACGAGCCGGCCGAGCCAGGGGCCGGGATCCGCGGAGGCCGGCGCCTCGGGATGGGTGACGGGGTAGACGAGGACCGGCGGCAGCGAGGGATCGCGGTAGACGACGGGGGTGCCCCGGCAGAAGAACGACGGCTGCAGGAGCAGCCCTCTGCCGTCCAGTCGCAGTTCGCGGTCGACGGGGTAGTCCGCCTCCAGCACGGGGGCGCGCCATCGGATCATCGGCGGCAGGGTGGCCAGCAGTTCGTCCGCCCCGCCGTCCATCAGGGCCCTGCCCCGGATCGCCCGGTCGGCCTCGACGCTGGCACGGATGTGCGGCCAGTAGGGCTCGACCGCCGAGCGGTGGTAGGCGCGCAGGGTGGAGATGAGGTGGCCCAGGGGCTCCGTACGCCCTTCGCCGAGCCCCTGGGGCACGGTCGTGGGCAGCAGCCCGAGTTCGGTGCGGACGCGCTCCTCGGGTGTGTCGCGCAGTGCCTCCGTGCCCGCGTCGAACCCGAGGGGCCCGGCGCCGCCCCCGGAGGGCGTCAGGAAGTCGGGGAAGTAGCCGCGGGGAGGGATGACGGCGGACAGCAGGCGCCCCTCACCGTTCAGCCGGGTGCGGGATTCCTTCCGCCATTTCCCGAACACCGTCGACCCCCGCCGGTCCCGCAGCCGGTGAAAGCTGAGAACCGTCTCCCACATGGCGTCCGGGCGGGTTGCCATCCGCACGCGCGAAAGGTCGACCCCGGACACATGGATACGCAGCACTCTTCCCCCACCTGTTGCACCCGCAATTGCCCCCGCAGAAGCGTATGCAAAGGGTCACAGGAGGTCACCACGGGGTTTCGGCCAGAGTTGAAATGTCTCGCCCGAATCGCCGCCAACCGAAAGGCTGTACGACGTCGGGTGCGTATCCGGCGTCACCGAATGGGCGGGTGAGGGCCGTGGGGGGCTTCGTTCGTCCGGCGGCGGTGATCGACGGTGCGGCTCCGTACCCGGCAGGGGTAAGCGGGCGCGGTCCGGGGGTGGGGATCCCCTGGCCGCGCCCGGGCCCGGCGCCTTCGCTTTGCGCACCGAATGGTGAAAAGCGAACCAAGTGAACGCGAGATTCGTTCGCTGTTCAATTTCCCGTGAACCCGGTGAAACCGGCAGAGCGAAGCGGCGGCACCCCCGCACAGGGTGCCGCCGCTTCCGGTAATCCGGTTCCCCGCCGCCGGGCGAATGAGGGTCTCCTTCCCGCCGGCGGTTCCCGGACGTGTCGCGGGCTGCCGCCCGCCCGGTCTCAGCGGCTGTCGCTGCCGTGCGACGCGGCGGCGGCGCGGCCCGCTTCCAGCCGGGCGACCGGAATCCGGAACGGGGAGCAGGAGACGTAGTCCAGGCCGACCTCGTGGAAGAAGTGGACGGACTCGGGGTCACCGCCGTGCTCACCGCAGACCCCGAGCTTGAGGTCCGGGCGGGTGGCCCGGCCGGCCTCGGCGGCGCTGCGTACGAGCGAGCCGACGCCGTCCTTGTCGATCGTCTCGAACGGCGACACCCCGAAGATGCCCTTCTCCAGGTAGGCGGTGAAGAACGAGGCCTCCACGTCGTCGCGGGAGAAGCCCCACACCGTCTGGGTGAGGTCGTTCGTGCCGAAGGAGAAGAACTGCGCGGCCTCGGCGATCTGAGCGGCGGTCAGCGCGGCGCGCGGCAGCTCGATCATCGTGCCGATCGTCAGCTTCAGCCGGGTGCCGGTGGCCTCCTCGACCTCCGCGATGACCCGGTCGGCCTCGTCGCGGACGATCTCCAGCTCCTGGACGGTGCCGACGAGCGGGATCATGATCTCCGCGCGCGGGTCGCCCTTGGCGTTCTTGCGCTGCGCCGCCGCCTCCGCGATCGCCCGGACCTGCATGGCGAACAGTCCCGGGATGACCAGCCCCAGACGGACACCGCGCAGCCCCAGCATCGGGTTCTGCTCGTGCAGCTTGTGCACCGCCTGGAGCAGCCGCAGGTCGTTCTCGTTGGCGTCCTTGCGGGACTCGGCGAGGGCGACGCGCACGGAGAGCTCGGTGATGTCGGGCAGGAACTCGTGCAGCGGCGGGTCGAGCAGCCGTACGGTCACCGGCAGTCCGTCCATCGACTCGAACAGCTCGATGAAGTCGGCCTTCTGGAGGGGCAGCAGCGCGGCCAGCGCCTCCTCGCGCTCGTCGTCGGTGTCGGCGAGGATCAGCTTCTCGACCATCCCGCGGCGCTCACCGAGGAACATGTGCTCGGTGCGGCACAGGCCGATGCCCTGCGCGCCGAAGCGACGGGCCCGCAGCGCGTCCTCGGCGTTGTCCGCGTTCGCGCGGACGCGCAGCCGGCGCACCCGGTCGGCGTAGGCCATGATCCGGTGCACGGCGGCGACGAGTTCGTCGGCGTCGTCGGCTCCCGCGTGCATCCGGCCCTCGAAGTACTCGACGACGGGGGACGGTACGACGGGAACCTCACCGAGGTACACCTTGCCGGTGGAACCGTCGACGGAGACGAGGTCGCCCTCCTCGACGACCGTGTCCCCGACGGTGAGGCGGCGGCGCTTGGTGTCGACCTCGATCTCCTCGGCACCGCAGACACAGGTCTTGCCCATGCCGCGGGCGACCACGGCGGCGTGCGAGGTCTTGCCGCCGCGTGAGGTCAGGATTCCCTCCGCGGCGATCATGCCGTCGAGGTCGTCGGGGTTGGTCTCCCGGCGGATCAGGATGACCTTCTCCCCCGACCTGGACCACTTGATCGCGGTGTACGAGTCGAAGACGGCCTTGCCCACCGCCGCGCCCGGCGACGCCGCGATGCCCCGGCCCAGCAGGACGGTGGCGGCCTCGTCGTCGAAGCGCGGGAACATCAGCTGCGCGAGCTGCGCGCCGTTGACGCGCTGCAGCGCCTCGGCCTCGTCGATGAGGCCCTGGTCGACGAGCTGGGTGGCGATACGGAACGCGGCACCGGCGGTGCGCTTGCCCACGCGGGTCTGGAGCATCCAGAGCTGACCGCGCTCGATCGTGAACTCGATGTCGCAGAGATCCTTGTAGTGGGTCTCCAGCGTCTCCATGATCTTCATGAGCTGGTCGTACGACGTCTTGTCGATGGACTCCAGCTCGGCGAGCGGCACGGTGTTGCGGATACCCGCTACGACGTCCTCCCCCTGCGCGTTCTGGAGGTAGTCGCCGTAGACGCCCTGGTGGCCGCTGGCCGGGTCACGGGTGAAGGCGACACCCGTACCCGAGTCGGGACCGAGGTTGCCGAAGACCATGGAGCAGATGTTGACGGCCGTACCGAGGTCGCCGGGGATGCGCTCCTGGCGGCGGTAGAGCTTGGCGCGGTCGGTGTTCCACGAGTCGAAGACGGCCTTTATGGCCAGGTCCATCTGCTCACGCGGATCCTGCGGGAAGTCCCGCCCGGCGTCCCGGGTGACGATCTTCTTGAACTGCTTGACGAGTTTCTTGAGATCGTCCGCGTCGAGATCCACGTCGACCGAGACGCCCTTGGCCTGCTTCGCGGCCTCCAGCGCCTCCTCGAAGAGGTCACCGTCGACCCCGAGGACGGTCTTGCCGAACATCTGGATGAGGCGGCGGTAGGAGTCCCAGGCGAATCGCTCGTCACCGGCCTGGGCGGCGAGACCCACGACCGAGGCGTCGGAGAGGCCGATGTTGAGCACCGTGTCCATCATCCCGGGCATCGAGAACTTGGCGCCGGAGCGGACGGAGACCAGCAGCGGGTCGTCGGCCTGGCCGAGGCTCTTGCCCATCCGCTGTTCGAGCGCCGTGAGGTGTGCGCTGACCTCGTCACGGAGCTCGGCCGGCTCGTCGCCGCTGTCGAGGTAGACCTTGCAGGCCTCGGTGGTGATGGTGAAGCCCGGAGGGACCGGGAGTCCGAGATTGGTCATCTCGGCGAGGTTGGCACCCTTGCCGCCCAGAAGGTCCTTCAGATCCTTGTTGCCCTCGGTGAAGTCGTAGACGAACTTCTGGCGATCAATGTTTTCCGACACGGGTCTCGACTCCTCGAGGACGCGGTGGCTGCCCTGACGGCGAGGAACATACCCAGATCGAAGGTGTCTCGGTACGGCCACTTGCGCGTCACGAGGTCTGAACCACCCGTCCGCCAGCAGATCGAAAGTGAGGGCACCGGCGCACCGTCCGCAGGCCCTCGTTCACTTCCTGAAGCCATCGTGACGGCATGTACGCGTACCACGCGATCACGATGACCTGGAGTGACGCACGCTTTGATCGATCAAAGCGAATGCAACTGGCACCCAGTGCCGCCATTTGAGAAGTGCAGCACCCGAAAGAGCGCTCATCTGAGCCGCGCACATCTCAAGGGTGGCGAGAATCACGCCCTCTGCCGCGCTCAGATGTCACGATGCGGATGCCTGGAGGCCTGCCATCGGTCACACTTCGTCCACCATGTGGTCACCCAAGGTGACAAAGGTCGGGCAGCAGTGCGCGCACTTCGCGCCATGTTCCGGGAGGAGCGCGGGATCACCGGCGATCTCGACGAAAAGGCCCGCTCGTTTGAGCGGGCTTTTTCCGAGGCACCGGGTGCCCCGGGACGGCAGGGGCCGATCAGCCGCCCGAGGTGTCCAGCTCGGCCTCCGCGCCCACACCCGCGCAGTCGTACGGGTCGTTGAGCCAGCCGTCCGGCAGCGCCACCCGGTTGTTGCCCGAGGTACGCCCCCGGGGGCCGTCGGCTCCGTCCGGCCAGGGCTGGTCGAGGTCCAGCTCCTGGAGCTGGCCGCCCAGCTCCTCCAGCGACGAGGTGACCGCGAGCCTCCGGCGCATGTCCGAGCCGACCGCGAAGCCCTTGAGGTACCAGGCCACGTGCTTGCGGAAGTCGATGACGCCCCGGCTCTCGTCGCCGATCCACTCACCCAGCAGGGTCGCGTGGCGCAGCATCACGTCCGCGACCTGGCGCAGGGTGGGCGCCTGCCTGGTGCCCGTCCCCTCGAAGGCGCTGACGAGGTCACCGAAGAGCCAGGGCCTGCCGAGGCAGCCCCGGCCGACGACGACGCCGTCGCAGCCCGTCTCGCGCATCATCCGCAGGGCGTCGTCGGCGCACCAGATGTCGCCGTTGCCGAGCACCGGGATCTCGGGGACGTGCTCCTTGAGGCGCGCGATGGCGTCCCAGTCGGCCGTGCCGCCGTAGTGCTGGGCGGTGGTCCTGCCGTGGAGTGCGACGGCGGTGATCCCCTCCTCGACGGCGATGCGGCCCGCGTCGAGGTAGGTGGTGTGGTCGTCGTCGATGCCCTTGCGCATCTTGATGGTGACCGGGAGCTCGCCCGCCTGCGCCACGGCCTCGCGGAGGATCGCCCGGAGCAGGGGCCGCTTGTACGGGAGCGCGGAGCCGCCGCCCTTGCGGGTCACCTTGGGGACGGGGCAGCCGAAGTTCAGGTCGATGTGGTCGGCGAGGTCCTCGTCCACGATCATCCGGACCGCCTTGCCGACGGTGACCGGGTCCACTCCGTAGAGCTGGATGGAGCGCGGGGTCTCGCTCGCGTCGAAGTGGATGAGCTGCATGGTCTTCTCGTTGCGCTCGACCAGCGCCCGCGTCGTGATCATCTCACTGACGAACAGCCCCTTGCCGCCGGAGAACTCTCGGCACAGGGTACGGAAGGGCGCGTTGGTGATGCCTGCCATGGGGGCGAGCACGACCGGCGGCTGCACGGTGTGCGGGCCGATCCGGAGCAGCGGGAGGGCGGGGGCGAGCGTGGTCATGTGCCCCATTGTCCCGCACCCGGACCGCGACGCGGATGCCGCCCGGCAGGCCCCGGGGGACGCCTGGTCACAGGCGTCGCGAGGGCCGGCTCCGGCCGGCCTCTCCGGTCCGGCCGCGGCCCCTCGTCGGTGCGGCCGTCACGGGACCGCGGCCCCTCGTCGGTGCGCGTCACCGGACCGGGGGCCCGTCGCGGGTGCGGCGTCACCGGACCGGGGGCCGTCGTGGGTGCGGCCGTCGCACCGACGGTGCTCCTGATCCTGCGGCTCCCACGCGCCGTCCGCCCGGGCGTCCCTGCGGACGCGAGCCGTGCAGCGGGTCGCACACGGGCACGGGCCCGGACCGCCGAGGTGGCGGTCCGGGCCCGTGCCGTCGTGGGTGGTGCGAGGGTGTCAGCTCTCGGCCGGTGCGTCCTGCTCCGGTGCGGCCTGGGTGGCGGCGCGCTCACGCATCTTGCGTACCAGCTCCTGCTTCCTGTCCTCGGCGGCCTTGCGGTCGTCGTTGCGCGCGGGTCCCGCGCCCTGCTGTTCGGCGCGGGACAGCTTCTTGCGCTGTCCGCCCACGCCGAGGAGGTTGTTGCGGCCCTTGGCCATGTGGTTCTCCCGTCCGGGATGCGAAGTGAGGATGACGTGTGGTGTATCGATCCGATGGGCGACGGGCGCCGGGCCCGTCGCGCGCTCACTCGTAGATCTGGAAGAACGAATACATGGCCTCAAAGTACCCCGGCGCGGCGGGAGTCTCACCTGGTTTTCCGGCGCGCCGCCGCGGCTGTCAGGCGGTGGGGTCGACGTTCGCCTGGTGCGCCTCGGTGAGGTGCTCCTCGGCCTTCAGCCAGGGCAGGAACTGAGCCCCCTTGCGCCAGCCGCAGGTGTCGCAGCTCAACTGCCGCTGCATCCCCGACTTCCGTACGTGGACGGTGTGTTCACGTCCGTGCTGGTCCCATCTGCTGACCTTGCTCGTGGTCGTGGACGGCATGCCGGCCTCCCCTGTGGACGAATGGCGCCCAGTGTGCACGATGCCCCCGGTTCCGTGGACCGGAACCGAGGGCATCGTTACGGGGCCGAGGGGCGTCAGCAGCCCAGCAGGCGGGAGCCGAGGTAGCTCTGGATCTGGTCCAGGGAGACGCGCTCCTGCTTCATGGTGTCGCGCTCGCGCACGGTCACCGCGTTGTCGTCGAGGGTGTCGAAGTCGACGGTGACGCAGAACGGGGTGCCGATCTCGTCCTGACGGCGGTAGCGGCGGCCGATGGCGCCGGCGTCGTCGAACTCGATGTTCCAGTTCTGCCGCAGGTCGGCGGCGAGGCCCTTGGCCTTCGGCGAGAGCTGAGCGTTGCGGGACAGCGGCAGCACGGCGACCTTGACCGGCGCCAGGCGCGGGTCGAGGCGCATCACTGCGCGCTTCTCCATGACGCCCTTGGCGTTGGGCGCCTCGTCCTCGCTGTACGCGTCGAGGAGGAACGCCAGCATCGAGCGGCCGACACCGGCCGCCGGCTCGATGACGTACGGCGTGTAGCGCTCGCCCTTCTCCTGGTCGAAGTACTGGAGGTCCGTGCCGGAGGCCTCGGAGTGCGCCTTGAGGTCGTAGTCCGTGCGGTTGGCGACGCCCTCCAGCTCGCCCCACTCGCTGCCGCCGAAGCGGAAGCGGTACTCGATGTCAGCGGTGCGCTTGGAGTAGTGGGAGAGCTTCTCCTGCGGGTGCTCGAACCACCGCATGTTCTCCTCGCGCAGGCCGAGACCGGTGTACCAGTTCCAGCGCTGCTCCATCCAGTACTCCTGCCACTGCTCGTCCTCGCCCGGCTTGACGAAGAACTCCATCTCCATCTGCTCGAACTCGCGCGTGCGGAAGATGAAGTTGCCCGGAGTGATCTCGTTGCGGAAGGACTTGCCCATCTGGGCGATGCCGAACGGCGGCTTCCTGCGCGAGGTCTGCAGCACCTGGCCGAAGTTGGTGAAGATGCCCTGGGCGGTCTCGGGGCGGAGGTAGGCGACCGAGCCGCTGTCCTGCGTCGGGCCGAGGTGGGTGGAGAGGAGCCCGGAGAACGCCTTGGGCTCGGTGAAGGTGCCCTTGTTGCCGCAGTTGGGGCAGTTGAGGTCGGCCAGGCCGTTCACCGGGGGCTTGCCGTGCTTCTCCTCGTACGCCTCCTCCAGGTGGTCGGCGCGGTAGCGCTTGTGACAGGAGGTGCACTCGGTGAGCGGGTCGGTGAAGGTGGCGACGTGACCGGAGGCCACCCAGACCTCGGGGGCCAGGATGACGGACGAGTCGATACCGACCACGTCCTCACGCGCGGTGACCATGTAACGCCACCACTGGCGCTTGAGGTTCTCCTTCAGCTCGACGCCCAGCGGCCCGTAGTCCCAAGCGGCGCGCTGGCCACCGTAGATCTCGCTGCAGGGGTAGACGAAGCCACGGCGCTTGCTCAGGCTGACGATGGTGTCGATCTTGTCGGCGGCCACGGTGCTCTCTTCATTACGACGGCGGAACTGGACAGGGACGGCGCGCGGCGCCTCGGCGGGGTGGTGATCGGGAGACGGGCGGGCGAATACCCCAGATTACCGGCGGGCGCACCCCCTGGATCAAATCGGTGGGACACATCGCGGTCACCGGGTTCGGATCCGGGCATCTCGTCCAGCTTGTTGACAACCGTTTCCAGTTTTGTTGAAAATGACTGTCATGAACGTACGCCGCCTCATACCCGCAGCCGCCGTCGCCGGCGCGGTCGCCCTCGGCCTGACCGCACTTTCCGCCTGCTCCTCCTCGGACGCCGCCGAGGGCGGGAGCGACGGCAAGCTGGACGTGGTGGCGTCCTTCTACCCGATGCAGTTCCTGGCCGAGGAGATCGGCGGGTCGCACGTCTCCGTCACCACCCTCACCAAGCCGGGGACCGAGCCGCACGACCTGGAGCTCTCCCCCCGGCAGATCGGCGGTCTGTCGGACGCCGACTACATCCTCTTCCTCAAGGGCGTGCAGCCCGCCGTCGACGACGCCGTCGCCCAGGCGGGTGTGAAGAACACCGTGGACGCCGCGAAGCTCACCACCCTCGAGAAGCACGGCTCCGAGGTGGGCCACGACCACGGGCACGAGGAGGGCGGCGAGGAGGAGCACGAGGGCGAGAACGAAGCCGGACTCGACCCGCACATCTGGCTGGACCCGGTGAAGTACGCCGAGGTCGCCGAGGGCGTCGGCAAGTCCCTGGAGAAGGCGGACCCCGACCACGCGGCGGACTACCGCAAGAACACCGGCACCCTGGTCTCCGAGCTGAAGGCCCTCGACAAGGCGTACGCGAGCGGGCTGAAGGACACCGCGACCAGGACCTTCGTCACCACCCACTCCGCCTTCGGCTACCTCGCCGAGCGCTACGGCCTCACCCAGGAGGGCATCGCGGGCATCGACCCCGAGGCCGAGCCGAGCCCCGCCCGGATCGACGAGATCCACCACGTCGCCGAGGAGTCCGAGGCCACCACCGTGTTCTTCGAGACGCTCGCCAGCGACAAGACCGCCAGGACCCTGGCGAAGGACCTCGGCCTCAGGACCGATGTACTGGACCCGCTGGAGGGAATCACCGGCAAGTCCGCCGGCACCGACTACATCGAGGTCATGAAGTCCAACCTGGCCGCGCTGGAGAAGGCTCTCGGCGCGAAGTGACCCAGGCAGCACCCCGAACCGCAGCAGCACCGGAGGCGATCGTGACCGAGCCCACCACACAGGAAGCCGTGATCCGTATGCGCGGAGCCACGGCCACGCTCGGCGCACGCCCCGTGCTGCGAGGAGTCGACCTGGACGTCCACCGCGGCGAGGTCGTGGCACTCCTCGGCGCCAACGGATCCGGAAAGTCCACCGCCGTACGCTCCGTCATCGGCCAGGTACCGCTGACGAGCGGGACGGTCGAGCTGTTCGGCACCCCACTGCGCCGCTTCCGCCGGTGGTCCCGCATCGGATACGTGCCCCAGCGCACCACGGCCGCGGGCGGCGTCCCCGCGACGATCCGCGAGGTCGTCTCCTCCGGGCGGCTCTCGCGCACGGGGCTCCGGCTGCCGGGCCGTGCGGACCGCGCGGCCGTGGACCGGGCCATCGAGCTCGTCGGCCTCACGGACCGTGCCAAGGACTCGGTGAACGCCCTCTCCGGCGGACAGCACCAGCGCGTCCTGATCGCCCGCGCGCTCGCCGCCGAACCCGAGCTGCTGATCATGGACGAGCCGATGGCCGGTGTCGACCTGGCCAGCCAGGAGATCCTCGCCTCGACGCTGCGCGAGCAGGTCGCCGGCGGCTCGACGGTGCTGCTCGTCCTGCACGAGCTGGGCCCGCTGGAGCCGCTGATCGACCGGGCGGTCGTCCTGCGCGACGGCTGCGTCCTGCACGACGGACCGCCCCCCGAGGCAGTGGGCCAGCACGCCCTGCCCGGCCACGACCACGTACACCCCCACGCGGCCTCCGAGCCCGTCCGGACGGGACTGCTGACCTGATCATGCTCGAATTCCTGAACCCTCCCTTCATGCAGCGGGCCCTGATCGCCGCCGTCCTCGTCGGCATCACCGCGCCCGCCATCGGCATCTACCTGGTCCAGCGCCGCCAGGCCCTGATGGGCGACGGCATCGGGCACGTCGCGATGACCGGCGTCGGCCTCGGCTTCCTGCTCTCCACCAGCCCCGTCTGGATGGCGACCCTCGTCGCCGTGGCCGGCTCGGTCGTGATGGAACTGATCCGCTGGTACGGCCGCACCCGCGGCGACATCGCCCTGGCCATGCTCTTCTACGGCGGCATGGCGGGCGGGGTGATGCTGATCAACCTCTCGGACACCGGCTCCAACGCCAACCTGACCTCGTACCTCTTCGGCTCCCTGTCGACGGTCTCCGAGGAGGACGTCACCGCGATCGTCGCGCTGGCCGCCTTCGTGGTCCTGGTCACCGTGGGCCTGCGGCGGCAGCTGTTCGCCGTCAGCCAGGACGAGGAGTTCGCCCGGGTCACCGGGCTGCCGGTGCGCTTCCTCAACCTGCTGGTCGCCGTGACGGCGGCGATCACCGTCACCGTGGCGATGCGGGTCGTCGGCCTGCTGCTGGTCAGCGCGCTGATGGTGGTGCCGGTCGCCGCCGCGCAGCAGATCGCGAAGTCCTTCAAGGTGACGTTCGTGCTGGCCGTCGTCATCGGTACCGCCGTCACCCTTGCCGGCACCGTGACCTCGTACTACCAGGACGTCCCGCCCGGTGCCACGATCGTGCTCCTGGCGATCGCCGCCTTCGTCCTGCTGACGGCGCTCGCCGCGCCGCTGGCCCGCAGGCGGGCCCGGGCCGCCGCGGACGAGGCCGACCGGTGCACCCTTGAAGTACCGGCGGCACGCCCCGCACCCGACGACGTGCGCGTGTGACCGTGCCACCGGGCCGGGCTGGCACAATGGCCCGACACACGTACGGGCGACACGAGGAGGCAGCTGTGGCGACAGCGCCGATCAGTGGCACCAACGCGGCACCGGTACGGGGCCGGTCCACCCGTCAGCGGGCGGCGGTCGCGGCTGCGCTCGACGAGGTCGACGAGTTCCGCAGCGCCCAGGAACTGCACGACGTGCTCAAGCACCGGGGCGACTCCGTCGGTCTGACCACCGTCTACCGCACGCTCCAGTCGCTCGCCGACGCCGGCGAGGTCGACGTGCTGCGGACGACCGACGGCGAGGCCGTCTACCGGCGCTGCTCGACCGAGGACCACCACCACCACCTGGTCTGCCGGATCTGCGGCAAGGCCGTCGAGGTGGAAGGGCCGGCCGTGGAGCAGTGGGCGGAGTCCGTCGCCTCTCAGCACGGCTATGTGAACGTCGCCCACACGGTGGAGATCTTCGGCACCTGCGCGGACTGCGCGGGCGCCACGGGCTGAGACCGGGCCCGAGACGCACGGACGGACACGGAGGGGCCCGCGACGGGCCCCTCCGTCGTCCTGTCAGCCCTTGGTGATCTCCTCCGCGCCGCCGAAGCGCCGGTCGCGGCGCGCGAACTCCAGGCACGCGTTCCACAGGTCGCGGCGGTCGAAGTCCGGCCACAGGACGTCCTGGAAGACCATCTCGGCGTACGCGCTCTGCCAGATCAGGTAGTTGGACGTGCGCTGCTCGCCGCTGGGACGCACGAAGAGGTCCACGTCCGGCATGTCCGGGTAGTAGATGTACTTCGCGAAGGTCTTCTCGTTGACCTTCGAGGGGTCGAGCTTCCCGGCGGCGACGTCCTCCGCGATCCGCTGCGCGGCGTCCGCGATCTCGGCCCTTCCGCCGTAGTTGACGCAGAAGTACAGCGTCATCCTGTCGTTGTCCTTGGTCTGCTCCTGCGCGACCTGGAGCTCCTGGACGACGGACTTCCACAGCTTCGGCATCCGGCCGACCCAGCGGATGCGGATGCCGAGTTCGTCCATCTCGTCGCGGCGGCGCCGGATGACGTCCCGGTTGAAGTTCATCAGGAACTTCACCTCCTCCGGGGACCGCTTCCAGTTCTCGGTGGAGAAGGCGTACAGCGAGAGGTTCTTGACACCCATCTCGATGCAGCCCTTGAGGACGTCCATGACGACGCCCTCGCCGACCTTGTGGCCCTCGGTGCGCGGAAGACCCCGCTCCTTGGCCCACCGGCCGTTGCCGTCCATCACGACGGCGACGTGCTTGGGGACGAGCTCACCGGGGATCTTCGGCGGGGTGGCGCCGGAGGGGTGCGGCTCGGGGGTCTTGTACTCACGCCGGTTACGGCCGCCGAGCATCCCGCGTACTGCCATGGGTTTAGATCGTCTCCCTGTGTCACTTCTCTACGTACCGCAGCGAGCGCAGGCCGCGCTCCAGATGCCAGTGCAGATAGGCGGACACGAGTCCGCTGCCCTCCCTGACGTGACGCGCCTCCGACGCGTCGGCCGTCTCCCAGTCACCGGTGAGCAAGGCGCTCAGCAGTTCGACGGCCTCCGCCGAGGGTACGACGCTGCCCGGCACCCGGCAGTCGCCGCATATGACCCCGCCGGCCGCGACGGAGAAGAACCGGTTCGGTCCGGGCATACCGCACCTGGCGCAGTCGTCGAAGCTCGGCGCGTAGCCGTTGACCGCGAGGGAGCGCAGCAGGAACGCGTCGAGGATGAGGTTGGGCGCGTGCTCGGCGCGTGCGAGTGTCCGGAGCCCGCCGACGAGCAGCAGGTACTGCTGGACCGCCGGCTCGCCCTCGTGGTCGGTGAACCGCTCGGCGGTCTCCAGCATCGCGGTGCCCGCGGTGTAGCGGGCGTAGTCGGACACGATGCCGCCGCCGTACGGGGCGATCGTCTCGCTCTGGGTGCACAGCGGGAGCCCGCGGCCGACCAGCTCGCTGCCGCGGGCGAAGAACTGCACGTCCACGTGGGAGAAGGGCTCCAGCCGTGCCCCGAACTTCGACTTGGTCCGGCGCACCCCGCGGGCCACGGCCCGCACCCGCCCGTGGCCGCGGGTCAGGATCGTGATGATCCGGTCGGCCTCGCCCAGCTTCTGCGTACGCAGCACGACGCCGTCGTCCCGGAACAAGCTCATGGCCCCATTGTCGCCCACCTCGCCCCGAGGCCGGGCAGGGGCCGCTGAAGTCCCTCACGGCCCGTGCGACGCCCCGGGAGGCTAGGAGGGCGTACGGGCGGCCTCGAGCAGCTTCGCGGTGTCGGAGGGACAGAGCTGGAGCGCCCCGCCCACCGTGGTCAGCACCTCGCGCTCCGCCTTGGTGTACGGGCCGTCGGCGAGGGCGATCCTGGCCCCTCGCAGCAGCACCGCCTCGCGGCCCGCGACCGCCAGGTGCGGCGCGAGCGGTTCCAGGACCTCGTGGAGCTCGATGGCGAGTGCGGCGCCGCACGCCTCGGCCGCCGCCTCGCCCCCACGGGCCGCGCCGGTCTCCGCGGCGAGCACCTCGACGATGGTGAAGAGCTGTTCCTGGGAGCAGTCGTCGAGCCCGGCGTCCCGGACGACCGCCGCGGCGGTCTCCAGCACCGAGCGGGAGGTGGTGCCGCCGGCGGCGAGCACGGCGAGGGTGACGGTGTGCACGGCCTCCCGCAGCATCGCGGAGAAGCGCGTCGTGGTGGGACGGTCCAGCGCGTCCGGGGCGAAGTGCGTCGAGCAGGCGGCGCATTCGACGACGGGGCCGGCGCTGCCGCGGGTCAGCAGCGGCACTCCGAGGACGGTGAGGCGCTCGCGGCCCGTCAGACGCCGGTAGTTGCGGTCTCCTCCGCAGCGGGGGCAGAAGAACTCGCCGTCCCCGACGGTTTCCCAGGCGGCGCGGATCCCGTAGATGCGCAGTCTCACGGCGCGTCGTCCTTTGGCTGCCCGCACGTCGCACACCTCCGTAACTCCCCCGTGGCCCTTCGGACGTCGGGGGGTACCCCCGCGGCAACATTGCCGCGTTGGACGTGATGTTAGCCACACACATGAGGTGGCGTCAGCATCCCGGACGTCACAACCGCCGGAGATGGCCGAACCCCGCCCACCCGGAAAGGGTGAACGGGGCTCTCGCGCCGGACGGTTCGGCGGCGTTCCGGACTCGTCTCCGGCGCGCGGGCCGACCGGGTCAGCGGGCGGCGCGGTTGACCGCCGAGACGACGGCCTTGAGCGAGGCACGCGTGGTGTTGGCGTCGATGCCGATGCCCCACAGGACCTTGCCGTCGATCGCGCACTCGATGTAGGAGGCCGCCTGCGCGCTCGCGCCCTCGCTCATGGTGTGCTCGGTGTAGTCCAGCAGGCGGGCGTCGATGCCGATGCCCTGCAGCGCCTCGAAGAACGCGGAGATCGGCCCGTTGCCCGTACCGGTCAGCACCGTGTCGGCGCCGTCGACGGTGGCCTCGACCGTGATCGTGTCCTGGCCGTCGGTGCCGGTCGTCGTCTGGCCGGACCGGATCTGCACCCGGCCCCAGGCGTTCTCCGGGTTCGGCAGGTACTCGTCCTGGAAGGTCGACCAGATCTGGGCCGGCGTGACCTCGCCGCCCTCGGCGTCGGTCTTGGCCTGAATGATCCGGGAGAACTCGATCTGCATCCGGCGCGGCAGGTCCAGCTTGTGGTCGTTCTTCAGGACGTACGAGATCCCGCCCTTGCCGGACTGCGAGTTGACGCGGATGACGGCCTCGTAGGAACGGCCGACGTCCTTCGGGTCGATGGGCAGGTAGGGCACCGCCCACTCGATCTCGTCGACGGTCTTCCCCTGGGCCGCGGCGTCGGCCTCCATCGCGTCGAAGCCCTTCTTGATGGCGTCCTGGTGGGAGCCGGAGAAGGCGGTGTAGACCAGGTCGCCCGCGTAGGGGTGGCGCGGGTGGACCTCCATCTGGTTGCAGTACTCGCTGGTGCGGCGGATCTCGTCGATCTGCGAGAAGTCGATCTGCGGGTCGACGCCCTGGGAGAAGAGGTTCATGCCCAGGGTGACCAGGTCGACGTTGCCGGTGCGCTCGCCCTGGCCGAACAGGCAGCCCTCGATGCGGTCGGCGCCGGCCATGATCGCCAGCTCCGCGGCGGCGACGGCGGTCCCGCGGTCGTTGTGCGGGTGGACCGACAGGCAGACGTACTCGCGGCGGCTCAGGTTGCGCGACATCCACTCGAACCGGTCCGCGTGGGTGGAGGGCGTCGAGCGCTCCACGGTCGCGGGCAGGTTGAGGATGATCTCGCGGCCCTCCTCCGGCTGCCAGACGTCGCAGACGGCCTCGCAGACCTCCAGGGCGAAGTCCAGCTCGGTGTCGGTGAAGATCTCCGGGCTGTACTGGTAGCCGAAGATCGTCTCGTCGCCCAGGATCTTGTCCGCGTACTCCATCACCAGGCGGGTGCCGTCCACCGCGATCTGCTTGACCTGCTCCTTCGAGCCGCGGAACACCACACGGCGGAAGGTGGGGGCGGTGGCGTTGTACAGGTGGACCGTGGCCCGGTGGGCGCCGCGCAGCGACTCGACGGTGCGCTCGATCAGTTCCTCACGGGCCTGCGTCAGGACGGAGATCGTCACGTCCTCGGGGATCGCGCCCTCTTCGATGATGGAGCGCACGAAGGCGAAGTCGGTCTCGCCGGAGGACGGGAAGCCGACCTCGATCTCCTTGTAGCCCATGCGTACCAGCAGGTCGAACATCTCGCGCTTGCGTGCGGGCGACATGGGGTCGATCAGGGCCTGGTTGCCGTCGCGCAGGTCGGTGGACAGCCAGCGGGGCGCCGCCGTGATGCGGTTGTCCGGCCAGGTGCGGTCGGCGATGTCCACGGCCTCGTAACCGCGGTACTTGTGGACGGGCATCCCGGAAGGCTTCTGCAGCTGCCCGGCGTTGGTCACCGGCGTGGGCCCGCCGACGGGGGTGGCTACGGCATCGGTGCGCGCGGGGGGATTCACTGCGTTCATGGCGTACGGCTCCTCTGAGGTCCAGCAGGGGCGGCCGACTGTGTCGCTGCAACAGCGAACTCCGCGGGGAGGGAGCCGGCCTACGACTACAGGCCCTCGCCGCGGCAGCTAAGAAGGAGCAGCCCGAAACGCATGATGCGGCAACACTAACCGAGGGGCGCCTGGTGCGTCGGTCCGTATCAGTATGCGGGATCGCGGTGATGTAAAGGCATAACAGTGATACATCACTCCATTTCGTCAATCACGATCGCAACCAGTGACAGCGCGGTGACGGAGTGCCACAGTCATTTGCATGCAGCCTCGACCGAACAACGGATTCCAGCCCGTCTTCTGCACCATCGTGCCGCCCCACGTCCTGGACAAGCTGTCCCAGGCCGACGACCCGCGTCTGGCCGGACCCGCCCGCCGCACCCTGGAGGCCGACGGGGCCCGGCGCCGCCACCGGCAGGTCACCGCGCTGGCCCGCTTCCCCCTCCCCGCGAGCACCTCGGCCCCGGTCCCGGCCAAGCCCCACCGCACCCTGTACGACTGCCGCAACGGCACGGACCTGCCGGGCGTGAAGGTCCGCGACGAGGGCGACGAGCCCACGGACGACGCGAGCGTGAACCGCGCCTACGCGGGCCTCGGCGCCACCTTCGAGCTCCTGCTCAGCGAGTACGGCCGCAGCTCGATCGACGGCAAGGGCCTCCCCCTCGTCGGCTCCGTGCACTACGACGAGAAGTACAACAACGCCTTCTTCGACGGCGAGCAGATGGTCTTCGGGGACGGCGACGGCGAGATCTTCCTCGACTTCACCGTCGCCATCGACGTGATCGCCCACGAGCTGGCGCACGGGCTGACCCAGTACACGGCGAACCTCGCCTACGAGGGCCAGTCGGGCGCGCTCAACGAGTCCGTGTCGGACGTCTTCGGCTCCCTCGTCAAGCAGTACTCCCTGGGCCAGAGCGCGGAGCAGGGCGACTGGCTGATCGGAGCGGGGCTCCTCGCCCCCCGGGTCAGCGGTGTCGCCCTGCGCTCGATGAAGGCCCCGGGCACGGCGTACGACGACGACGTGCTCGGCAAGGACCCGCAACCCGCGTCCATGGACGACTACGTCGAGACCCAGGAGGACAACGGCGGGGTCCACATCAACTCGGGCATCCCCAACCGGGCCTTCTACCTGCTGGCCACCGCACTCGGGGGCAACGCCTGGGAGCGCGCCGGACGGATCTGGTTCGACGTGCTCACCGGTGGGGAGCTGGCCCAGGACGCCTCGTTCACCGAGTTCGCGAAGCTGACGGTAGCCGCGGCGCGGCACAGGTTCGGGGAGGGCGACGAGGCGGAGGCCGTACTGAAGGCCTGGTCGGAGGTGGGCGTGCCGACCCGGTGACCGGGTAGGAAGTCGCGGGACCGTCGGGCGGGCCAGTCAGGAGCCGGGATGCGTATTCGGGTCAGAAGGACCGGCGGGTTCGCCGGGATCGCTCGCGAGGGCGAGATCGACACCTCCGGCCGGGCCGACGCGGCCGAGTGGGAGGCCCTGGCCGCCTCCGTCCTCGCGGAGGACCGGGACGGTCCCTCCGCTCCGGTACCGGACGGCTTCCGCTACCGGATCACGGTGGGCGGACGCACCCTCGACTGCGCGGATCCGCGGCTGACCGAGGCCCAGCGGGCACTGGTCTCCCGGGTGCTCCAGGAGGGCGCGTAGGCCGGCGCCTCCGTGTCTCCCGGGCCCCGCGGGGCCCGGGAGGCGGCCTCAGAAGCCGAGCTTGCGGAGCTGCTTCGGGTCGCGCTGCCAGTCCTTGGCGACCTTCACGTGCAGGTCCAGGTAGACGGGCGTGCCGAGCAGTGCCTCGATGTGCTTGCGCGACTTCGTGCCGACGTCCTTGAGCCGCTTGCCCTTCGGGCCGATGATGATGCCCTTCTGGCTGGGCCTCTCGATGTAGACGTTCGCGTGGATGTCCAGCAGCGGCTTGTCCGCCGGCCGGTCCTCACGCGGCAGCATCTCCTCGACGACGACCGCGATGGAGTGCGGCAGCTCGTCCCGTACGCCTTCCAGCGCAGCCTCACGGATGAGCTCGGCGACCATGACCATCTCGGGCTCGTCGGTGAGGTCGCCCTCCGGGTAGAGCGGCGGGCTCTCGGGCAGGAGCGGGGCGATCAGGTCCGCGAGCAGGCTCACCTGGCCTGCCCCTCGCCCGTCGTCGCCCTTGTCCGAGGAGCCGCGTCCCGCCTCCTGCTCCTCCTTGACCGCCGACACCGGCACGATCTCGGCCCACTCGAAGCCGAGCTCGTCCGCCAGCGCGGAGACGGCGAGCAGCTGCTCGGCGAGCGCCTTCGACCCGACCAGGTCGGTCTTGGTGATGATCGCGATCTTCGGCGTCTTCTTGATCGCGGCGAGTTCCTTGACGATGAACTTGTCGCCGGGGCCGAGCTTCTGGTCGGCGGGCAGGCAGAACCCGATGACGTCGACCTCGGCCCAGGTGGTGCGCACCACGTCGTTGAGCCGCTCCCCGAGCAGGGTGCGCGGCTTGTGGAGGCCGGGCGTGTCCACCAGGATCAGCTGGGCGTCGTCACGGTGCACGATGCCCCGCACGGTGTGCCGGGTGGTCTGGGGGCGGTTGGAGGTGATCGCCACCTTCTGACCGACCAGAGCGTTCGTGAGGGTGGACTTGCCCGCGTTGGGGCGGCCCACGAAGCAGGCGAAGCCGGCCCGGTGGGGGGCGGGGTTCTCAGCCTGCCGCGCAGCGGCTTCAGTGTTCGGTCGAGCGCTCATGGCGCCCATTCTCCCCGATCCTGGCGGTGGCGTTGCACAGCAGCCCGCCACCGCCCCGGATCAGCCGGCGGTGACCGAGGCCCGCACGGTCCCGTCGGGGCCCGCGAGCAGCACGGGTGTCTCCGGCCCGCCCAGGTCGCGTACGGCCGCACGGTCGGCGTCCGAGGCGCTCTCGGACTCGGAGACGACCGCGGCCGCCTCCAGTGAGGTGGCACCGCTCGCCACGGCCATCGCGACGGCGGTCTGCAGCGCGCTGAGCTTCAGGGACTCCAGGGCCACCGTTCCGGCGGCGTAGGTGCGTCCTGTCTCGTCCCGTACCGCCGCGCCCTCGGGCACTGAGTTCCGGGCTCGGACGCTGCGCGCCAGTGTGACGATCTTGCGGTCCTCGGGGCCGAGGTCGGTGCTGTCGGTCATGGCCCGAGCATACGGAGGGAGGGGGCGTGCTCCCCACGACGGGGTGCGCTCACCCCGCGACCGGGTACATGGAACCGCGCCTGCCCTCGGGCGAGTCGAGCCACTGGAGCTTGGCCTCGGTGCCGGTCTCGGGCAGCGGGGTGTGCAGGACGATCACCAGGTCCGGGCGGGCGGGGACGCGCAGCTGGGTGGACTCCACCATGAGGGTGCCGACGAGCGGATGCTCCAGTTCCTTGCGGACCTGCCCTCCGGGGGCGACGTCCCGGCGGTCCCAGAGGTCCGCGAACTCGGGGCTGAGCTCCCTGGCCTCGGCGACCACGGCGCGGAAGCCCTCGTCCTCGGGGGACTCCGAGCAGGCGGCCCGGTACTGCGCGACGACCTGCGAGGCGATGGTCTCCCAGTGCTTCGACCTGGCCCGGTAGACCGGGTCGGTGAAGAAGGCGATCATGCAGTTCTGGACGATGCCCGGGCGCATGCCGAGGACCGCCGAGGCCGCGTCGTTGTAGAGCACGGTGTTCCAGTACCGGTCCATGATGTGCGCCGGGAAGGGCATCCAGGCGTCGATGAGCCTGGTCAGGCCCTCGCACATGTCCCGGTGGGCCGGATCGACCTCCAGGGCCGGCGGGTTGAGCCCGGCGAGGACGTAGAGGTGGCGGCGCTCCGCGCTGCTCAGGCGCAGCACCCGGGCGACCGAGTCCAGGACCTGCGGAGAGACGGTGATGTCGCGGCCCTGTTCCAGCCACTGGTACCAGGAGACACCCACCCCCGCGAGGACGGCGACCTCCTCACGGCGGAGCCCGGGCGTACGGCGTCGTGCCCCGCCGTCCGGCAGTCCGGCCTCGGCCGGGGTGACCCTGGCCCTGCGGCTCATCAGGAACTCGCGCAGCTCCGCGAGTCGGTGGGACTTGTCGTCGGTGCCGCCCGGGACCGTGGTCCGGGTCGGGCCGGTGTGCTGGGCCGGTGAAGCCACGTACTCCCCCTGGTGTCCGTGCGCGCGCCTGCCTGGTGGTGCGGCCAACAGGATAAGTGCCCGCTCCCCAGGGATATTCCGGCGCGACCAGGCTGTGCGACATGGCGATCGAAACCCCGAATCCCGTGTCCGCCGGCACCACTGCCGCCCCCGCTCCGCCCGCGTTCTCGGGCCGCGCCCGGCTGGTCCTCTTCGTCCTCTGCGCCGCCCAGTTCATGGTGGCGCTCGACTTCTCCGTACTGAACGTCGCGCTGCCGGTCCTCGGTGAGGACCTGGGGCTGAGCCGTTCCGGGCTGCAGTGGGCGGTGACCGCGTTCGCGCTGCCGTCCGGCGGCTTCCTGCTCCTCTTCGGCCGGATCGCCGATCTCTACGGCAGACGGCGGCTGTTCCTCGCCGGGCTCGTCGTCTTCGGGGCCTCCTCGCTCCTGGCGACGGCGGCGTGGGATCCCGCGTCCTTCCTGACGGGACGGGCGCTGCAGGGGCTCGGTGCGGCCGTGATCGTGCCCACCGGGATGTCCCTGCTGACCACCACCTTCCCGGAGGGCCCGCTGCGGGACCGGGCTCTGGGCATCAGCGGGACGCTGCTCTCGCTGGGCTTCACCACCGGCATGGTGGCGGGCGGCGTGCTCACCGACACGCTGGGCTGGCGGTCCACGATGGGCCTGCTGAGCGTCGCCTCGGTGATCGTGCTGGTTCTGGCGCCGACGCTGCTGGCGGAGTCGCGTACGCCGGAGCGGCCGAAGCTGGACGTGCCCGGCGCCGTCACCGTGACCGGTGGACTGCTCGCTCTGATCTACTCGCTGTCGACGGCGGCCGAGCGCGGCTTCGGCGGTGCGGACGTGCTGGTGACCCTGGTCCTGGGGGTCGTCCTGCTGGCCGCGTTCACCGTCGTCGAGTCCCGGTCGGCGGCACCGCTGGTCTCCCTGCCGATGCTTCGCCGCCGCACGGTCGCCTTCGGCAACCTGGGCGGCCTGGTCACCTTCTCGATGATGAGCACCATCGTCTTCGTCCTGACCCTCTACCTCCAGGACCTGCTCGGCCTCTCCGCCTTCGGTACCGGGCTCGTCTTCGGGGTGCAGGGCCTGCTGTCGGTCGCCGCCGGGGTCTTCGCCCCGAAGGTGATCGGCCGGTTCGGCGCCCGCCGGGTGCTGGTTCTCTCGCTGCTCGGCCAGGGCCTGTTCATCGGGGCGCTGCTCGGTCTCGGCGAGGACTCGGGTGCATGGCTGGCCACCGTGGCGGTGTCGCTGGCGAGCGCCTTCCACCTGGGCGCCATCATCGCCTACGGGCTGACGGTGACCTCGGGTGTCCCCGACGAGGAGCAGGGCCTGGCGACCGGCCTGGTCACCACGACCCAGCAGGTCGGCATCACGGTCGGCATCCCGCTGCTGGGGGTCCTGGCGACCACGCAGGGTTCGCTGTTCGACGGCGTACGGCTGGTGGTGACGGCCGCGGCGGTGATCCTGGTCGCGACGGGGCTCGTCGTGGGCGTGGGCCTTCGGCGGGGACGCTGAGAGCGTCCTCCCGGGTCCCCGCCGCAGGACCCGGGAAGGCTACGGCCGGTCCAGGCGGAGGCGTTCCGCCTTCGGCAGCCCCGAGACCACCAGGTCGTAGCTGTCCTCCACGAGCTCCCGGACCATCCGGTCCGGGAGCTCGGAGACCGTCACGGTGTTCCAGTGGCGCTTGTTGAGGTGCCATCCCGGGACGATCGCGGGATGGTCCTTGCGGAGCCGCAGCGCGTCGTCCGGGTCGCACTTGAGGCTGACCTTCAGAGGCTCGGCGTCGAGGACGCTCAGGGCGAACATCTTCCCCACGACCTTGAAGACCGATGCCTCCGGTCCGAAGGGGAACTCCTCCGCACTGGCGTTGAACTCCAGGCAGAACATGCGCAGTTCCTCGGGAGTCATGCCACTGCCTCGCTTCCCTCCGGTTCGGCCAGCACCGTGACGATCTTGTTCCTGCGGCCCGCCGAGGACTCCGCGGTGAGCCGGAGCTTGCGCCCGTCGGGGAGGTCGACGACCGAGGTGGCCCCGGAGATCGGGACGCGCCCGAGCGCCTTCGCCAGCAGGCCGCCGACGGTCTCCACGTCCTCGTCGTCGTAGGAGTCGAGGCCGAAGAGCTCCCCGAGGTCCCCGATGTCGAGCCGGGCGGTCACCCGGAAGCTGCCGTTCTCCAGCTCCTGGACCGGGGGCAGCTCGCGGTCGTACTCGTCGGTGATCTCTCCGACGATCTCCTCGAGGATGTCCTCGATGGTGACGATGCCGGCGGTGCCGCCGTACTCGTCGATGACGACCGCCACATGGCTGCGGTCCTGCTGCATCTCGCGCAGCAGGTCCCCGGCGTTCTTCGTGTCGGGCACGAAGGCGGCGGGACGCATCGCCGTGGAGACCAGGTCCGCCTCCGCCTCCCGGTTGATGTGCGTCTTGCGGACCAGGTCCTTGAGGTAGACGATCCCGACGATGTCGTCCTCGTTCTCCCCGGTGACCGGGATACGCGAGAACCCGGAGCGCAGCGCGAGGGTCAGGGCCTGCCGGACCGTCTTGTAACGCTCGATGCAGACCAGGTCGGTGCGGGGCACCATGACCTCCCGCACCAGGGTGTCGCCGAGCTCGAAGACCGAGTGCACCATGCGGCGTTCGTCGTCCTCGATGAGCGACTCCTGCTCGGCGAGGTCGACCATCGCGCGGAGCTCGGCCTCGCTCGCGAAGGGGCCCTTGCGGAAGCCCTTGCCCGGGGTGAGCGCGTTCCCGAGGAGGATCAGCAGCTGCGGGACCGGGCCCATGATCCTGGCGAGCGGCAGCAGGACGTACGCCGCCGCGGTGGCGGTGTTCAGCGGGTGCTGGCGGCCGATGGTGCGCGGGGAGACCCCGATGGCGACGTAGCTGACGAGCACCATGACGCCCATGGCGAGGGCGAGGGCCTGCCAGGTCTCGGGGAACTCCTCGAGGCAGGCGTAGGTGACCAGGACACCGGCCGACATCTCGCAGGCCACCCGGACGAGCAGTGCGACGTTGAGGTAGCGGGTGGGGTCCGCGGCGACCTGTTCCAGCTTCGCGCTGCCGCGGCGCCCCGCCCGCACGGCCTCGGCCGCGCGGAAGCTCGACGTGCGCGCGATGCCCGCCTCGGCGCAGGCGGCGAGCCAGCCCACCACGATGAGCAGGACGGCGCCGGTGACGAGGGGGACGCTCACGAGACCGTGGGGGCGGGCGACGGGCCGGTCAGGCCGCGCTCACCGCGCCAGCCGTCGACGATGGCGGCTTGGAGGCCGAACATCTCGGCCTTCTCGTCCGGCTCCTCGTGGTCGTACCCGAGGAGGTGCAGCACCCCGTGGACCGTGAGGAGCTGGAGCTCCTCGTCCATGGAGTGCTGCGTCTCGGCGTCCTCGCCCTGCTTCTTCGCGACCTCCGGGCAGAGCACGATGTCGCCGAGGAGCCCCTGCGGGGGCTCCTCGTCGTCCTTGGCCGGGGGACGCAGCTCGTCCATCGGGAAGGACATGACATCGGTCGGGCCCGGGAGGTCCATCCACTGGATGTGGAGCTGCTCCATGGCGGCGGTGTCCACCACGATCACCGAGAGCTCGGACAGCGGGTGGATCCGCATCCGGGCGAGCGCGTAGCGGGCGATGTCGAGGATCGCCTGCTCGTCGACCTCGGTTCCGGACTCGTTGTTGACGTCGATCGACATGGTGCGCTGCGACTACTTCCCTTTTCGGCGGTCACGTCGGCCGTCTTCGCGGCCTTCCGGGCGTCCGTCTCGCTGACCGGCTCGGTTGTCGTACTTCTCGTACGCGTCGACGATACGGCCGACGAGCTTGTGCCGGACGACATCCTGGGAGGTGAGCCGGGAGAAGTGGACGTCCTCGACGCCGTCGAGGATGTCCTGGACCTGGCGCAGACCGCTCTTCGTGCCACCGGGGAGGTCGACCTGGGTGACGTCACCGGTGATGACGATCTTGGAGTCGAATCCGAGCCGGGTGAGGAACATCTTCATCTGCTCGGTGCTGGTGTTCTGCGCCTCGTCCAGGATGATGAAGGCGTCGTTGAGGGTGTTGTGCGTCAGAAGGTAGTCCTGAGTCACGTACAGAGAGTCCTCGGCAGCCACCTGGATGCACACCGCTTCCTCGCAGCCTGCGGGCTCGATGCTGTCGATGAACCGCATGGGCCTGCCACCCCCGCCTGCCGCGTGGTAGGTGTCGCGCTTTCGGGCGAGCCGGAACGGTTCGACGCCCTCGGGGAGACGGATGTCGACGACATGTGCGTCATAGCGGTGTTGAATCTTGCGGCCCCTGGCCAGACCTGGCTCACGACCATCTGCGGGCCGACGGCGACTGTAGGCAACACCTCCCAGCGACCGGACCAGGGCGACCACATCGTCCCGGAGCATGATCGACGCGGTGGTGTACTGCACGCGGCACGTGCGCTCGGCCTGGGTGACTGGCCCACCGTCAGCGTCGAGAAGCCCTTGCAGAACAGCTAGCCGGACGTCGGCTGAATTGTTGAGGTAGTCGTCCGGGATGAATGTGGAATGCGAGCGGGTACCGAGAAGTTCGAGGGCGCGAAGAGCACCCGTGACCGGGTTTTCCAGGGTGACCACATCGCCGGGCGACTTCACTCGGTTCAGGACATAGTCGGGGCCCGACTTGTGCCGTACGGAAACTCCGGGGAGCGACTCCTCCAACGCATGGGCAAGCTCCGGATCGTTCGTCGCGAACGAGGGGGTGGTGGATCCGGTCAGGCATCCGTCGCCCAGCAGAAGGCCGAGCGCGTAGGGATCCATCGGGACATCCCGCTCCGGCATGCTGACCGGTGCGGTCAGCATCGGCAGTTCGTATCGGCGAGCGTGCGCAGCACGGAGGTTGCCGATCATCTCCTTGGTCTCCAGTACCCTCCATGGCTCGTCCCGGCGGCGGTCCGAGGCCGTCCGGACCGTCCACAGGTGCTCACCGCAGCACAGGGTCCAGGAGCCGTCCTGCGCACTGACGCGGTAGATGTCCTTCTTCCCCTGCGGGTACACGCCGAGAACCGGGGTCGGCTCTCCGTTGGATCCGATGACCAGGTCACCCACTCGGAGGTCGCCGATAGGGCGCCAGCCCTCCGGCGTGAGGACGTTGGTGAAGACCGGTTGTGCACGCCCCCTCATGTACGCCAGCGGCGCGACCTCGATCGTGCCCGCGGCCATGAGCCGGGGGATCGAGTCGGGGTCGAGCATGTCGTGCAGGGCGTCGTAGAGCGGGCGCAGATACGGGTCGATCTTGTCGAAGAGCGTGCCGGGCAGGAAGCCGAGCCGCTCCCCCGCCTCCACGGCGGGCCTGGTCAGGATGATCCGGCTGACCTGCTTGGACTGCAGGGCCTGGACGGCCTTGGCCATGGCGAGGTAGGTCTTGCCGGTACCCGCGGGGCCGATGCCGAAGACGATGGTGTGCTTGTCGATCGCGTCGACGTACCGCTTCTGGTTGAGCGTCTTGGGACGGATCGTCCGGCCGCGGCTGGAGAGGATGTTCTGGGTGAGGACCTCGGCGGGGGTCTCGGGGCCGTCGGCCTCGCCGTTCCCGCTCGCCTTGAGCATCGCGATCGAGCGTTCCACGGCGTCCTCCGTCATCGGCAGCCCGGTGCGGAGCACGAGCACCATCTCGTCGAAAAGGCGCTGGACCAGGGCGACGTCCGCCGTGTCTCCAGTCGCGTTGATCTCGTTGCCCCGGACATGGATGTCGACGGCCGGGAACGCCGTTTCGATCACGCGCAGCAGCGAATCGCCCGACCCCAGGAGCATCACCATGGGGTGTGCGGCCGGGATGCTGATCCGGGCCGTCGCCTGCGGCTGTGTTGGTGACTGCGTCATGGGCCGGCCCTCGGGCCTGCGCATACCTCCCGTTCAGGGTCGTCGCTGCTCGACGGCCTCTGGACTACCAGCCTACGACTCCCCACCGACAACGCCGAGAGGTTTTCCCCGGTGATCATCAGCACTTCACCGCCCGGTCCTCAGCTCCGGAAACCGATGGTCGGGACGGCCCTGCGCAGGGGCCAGGGCCGGTCCGTCGCGGGCAGCAGTTCCTCCAGGAAGGCGTAGCGCTCCAGCGCCGCCGGGTCCTGCCCCGGAGTGGTGCGGACCTGCTGCCACCAGCCGGCGACCTCGGCCCACCCCGGCGCGGACAGCGATCCGCCGAACTCCTGCACGGACAGGGCGGCCGTGAGCCCGGCGAAGGCGAGGCGGTCGGCGAGCGGCCAGCCGGCCAGGGTCCCGGTGACGAAGCCGGCGACGAACACGTCCCCGGCGCCGGTCGGGTCGAGCGCCTCCACCTCGATGGCGGGCACCTCCGCCGCGGCCCCGGTCTCCCGGTCCACCGCGTAGGCCCCCTCGGAGCCCAGGGTGACGACGGCCAGGGGCACCCGCTCGGCGAGGGCGTGGGCCGCCGCGCGCGGGCAGTCGGTCCGGGTGTAGCGCATGGCCTCCTCGGCGTTGGGGAGGAAGGCGGCGCAGTGCTCCAGGTCGGGCAGGGCGTCCAGGTCCCACCGGCCGGTCTCGTCCCAGCCGACGTCGGCGAAGACCATGGCGCCGTTGCGGGCGGCGCCGGCCACCCAGGGCTCCCTGCGGCCGGGGACCAGCGAGGCCACGGCGGCGCGGGCACGCGGCGGGCAGTGCGGAAGGGCGCGCCCCGGCTCGGGGGACGCGGTGGCGGCGGGTGCCTCGTGGCCGTGCGAGACCATGGTGCGCTCCCCCTCGTACGCCATGGAGACGGTGACCGGGGAGTGCCAGCCCGGGACGGTGCGGGACATGGACAGGTCGATGCCCTCCCCCTGTTCGAGGGCGTCCCAGCAGTACTCCCCGTAGTGGTCGTCGCCGAAGGCCGCGGCCAGGGAGGTGCGCAGGCCGAGCCGGGCGAGCGCGGTCGCCATGTTGGCGACGCCGCCGGGGCTGGAGCCCATGCCCCGGGCCCAGGACTCCGTCCCGCGTACCGGCGCGCTGTCCAGGCCGGTGAAGACGATGTCCAGGAAGACCGTGCCGGTCAGGAAGACGTCGCAGGCCGGGTCCTGCGGGGCACGCAGCCCCAGCAGCGGGTCGATGCCTGGATCTGCTGTGCTCACCGTGCGCTCCCCGGCCGTGGTGGTTCTGGATCGATGCGGGTTACGGGCCAGTGTGCCGGATCCTGCCCCGCATCCGGTGAGTCCGCGCCGCGTCGCACGGCCTGCCCTCACCTGCATAAACATGCGCGAATACCCGGCCCTTGACTGCATAAACCTCAATGTGACCCAGATCACAACAGGCCGACTTTCCGAGGGCTGGGCGCGCTTGATACAAATTGCCCGCGAGCACCGATCGGGACGGTTGACGACGAGTGCCGCTTCTCCCGCTTTTTCTCGCCTTACCCCCCTCTGCCCTGATCCAGGGTCGCACAGCTGTTCCCCGCACCGCCCTCCCCTGCCTTCCCCCTGCCTCCTCTGGCATGTCTTTTGGAACGCCCATGTCCTCGCGCCCGCGCGCCGCGTGGCCCCTGGTCGCCGTGTTCACCGCCGGTTACCTCGCCGCCTATCTGCTCCCCACCATCGTCGGCCGTCTCAGCAACTACCTGGGTCTGAGTTCCGCCCAGGCCGGTCTGGTCGGAAGCGCCCTCCTGCTCAGCTCGGCCTCGGCCGGCTTCGCGCTCGCGGGACGCGTCGACAGACTCGGTGCGCGCAGACCCGCCCGCGTGGGACTGCTGCTCGCCGTCGCCGGATACGGCTGCGCGGCGCTGACCACGTCGATCCCGCTGGTCGTCGCCGGCGTGGTGGTCGGCGGCTTCGGCTCCGGTGCGGCGACCGCGGTGGCGGCGTCCGGCATCGCGGAGCAGAGCGATCCGCACCGGACCTCGTCACTGGGACTGCTGAGCGTCTCGGCGACCGCGGGCGCCCTCTACCTGACGGTCCCCCACCTGGGCGGCGGGCACCGGCTGCCCTTCGCGTCCATCGCGCTGGTCGCCCTGCTCGTGTGGCCCGCCACCGCCCGGCTGGGCGGCCCGGCGCCGGTCAGCGCGACGTCGTCCGTCCAGGCACGGCTGCCGCACCGGCGGTCGGGGCTGGTGCTGGCCGGCGGGATGCTCGTCTGGTCCATGGCGCAGAACGCCCTGTGGGGCGTCAGCAGCCGCATCGGCGCCATCCAGGTCGGCCTCTCCGAGGTGACGATCGGCGCGGTGTTCGCGGCCGCACTCGGCGCGGGGCTGCTCGGTGTCATGGGTGCCGGCATGCTGGGCTCCCGTCTCGGGCGGGCGGTGCCGATCGGCGCCGGGACGATGATCATCGCGGGGAGCATCGTGCTGAGCTCGTCCGCCGAGGACCTGGGGTCCTTCGCCACGGGCGAGATCGCGTGGAACACCTTCTACCCGGTGGTCCTGTCCTACCTGATCGGTCTGGCGGCCTCGCTGGACGTGCGCGGCCGCTGGGCGGTCCTGGCGGGTTCGGCGTCCTCCGTCGGCACCGCCTGCGGCCCCCTGCTCGGCAGCGTGCTCTCCGAGCAGGCCGGTTACGCGGTGATGGGGCTGATCCTCGGGGCGGCCACCCTGCTGGTCGTGGCACCCGTCACCGCCGTGGCGCTGCACACCGGTGGGCGTCCGCTGGTGCCCGGCTCCGTCCGGCGCAGGGGCGGCGCACCCGCCGCCCTGCTCGCCGCGACCACCAACAGCCTGTCCGGCGCGGTGCCCAAGCTGGGCGCGCCGGAGCAGGCGGTGGCGGAGATCAGCCTGCCCGCGCTTCGGCGCAGGCGGCTGGTGCGCAGCGCGTTCCGGACGGCCGGACCGTCCGGGACCGGTCAGTCGAACGCGTACGCCTCGACCTCGGAGAGGTAGCGCGCCCGGCGCTCCTCGTCGTGGTCGAGGAAGGCCGCCTCGAAGGAGTTGCGGGCGAGCGCGCGCAGCTGCTCCCGGTCCAGGCCGAGCGCCTCGTGGACCGCGTGGAAGGTGTCTCCGACGTATCCGCCGAAGTAGGCCGGGTCGTCGGAGTTCACCGTGCAGAGCAGGCCGGCGTCCATCATGGCCCGCAGCGGGTGCTCCTCCAGGATGTCCACGGCGCGCAGCCGTACGTTGGACAGCGGGCACAGCGTCAGCGGGATCCGCTCGGAGACGAGGCGGTCCACCAGTTCCCCGTCCTCCATGCAGCGCAGGCCGTGGTCGATCCTCTCGACGCCGAGGACGTCCAGCGCCTCACGGATGTACTCCGGCGGCCCCTCCTCACCGGCGTGGGCGACCTTGCGCAGGCCGAGGGCGGTGGCCGCCGCGTACACCTCACGGAACTTCGCGGGCGGGTTCCCGACCTCCGCGGAGTCCAGGCCGACGGCGCTGATCCGCCGGATGTACGGCTTCGCGGCCTCCAGCGTCTCCAGGGCCGACTCCGCGGACTTGTCGCGCAGGAAGCACATGATCAGCTGGGTGGAGATGCCGTGGGTCTCCTCGCTGCGGTCCAGGGCCCGGCCGAGCCCTTCGATGACCGTGCCGATCGGGACCCCGCGGTCGGTGTGCGCCTGCGGGTCGAAGAAGATCTCCGCGTGCCGGACGCCCTGGGCCGCGGCGCGGGCGAGGTAGGCGTCGGCGAGTTCGGCGAAGTCCTCCTCGGTGCGCAGCACGGCCATCAGGGCGTAATAGAGGTCGAGGAAGCTCTGCAGGTCTTCGAAGAGGTAGGCCCGGCGGAGTGCCTCGGTGTCCGCGTACGGGAGGTCCACGCCGTTGCGGGCGGCGAGCGCGAAGGCCAGTTCGGGTTCGAGGGTGCCCTCGATGTGGAGGTGGAGTTCGGCTTTGGGGAGGTGCACGGGGATCTCGTTACGTTACGTGTGGCGGGTGGGTACCGGGACCGTGATCAGGTCCTCGGCGATGGTCAGTTCGCCTTCGAAGCCGGCGGCCCTGGCCTGCTCCTCGAAGGCTCCGGGGTCGGAGTAGCGCTGGGAGAAGTGCGTCAGCACCAGGTGCCGTACGCCCGACTCCTCCGCCACCCGGGCCGCCTGGCCGGCGGTGAGGTGGCCGTGGTCGGCGGCGAGCCGGCCGTCCTCGTCGAGGAAGGTCGACTCGATGACCAGCATGTCGCATCCTTCGGCGAGGGCGAACGCGCCGTCACAGAGCCTGGTGTCCATGACGAAGGCGAAACGCTGGCCCCTGCGGGGCTCGGAGACCTCGTCCAGTGCGACGCCTCGCAGGGAGCCGTCCCGCTGGATCCGTCCGACGTCGGGCCCCGTGATGCCGTGCTCGGCCAGTTTCGCGGGCAGCATCCGCAGCCGGTCGGGCTCGGTGAGGCGGTAGCCGTAGGACTCCACGGGGTGCGAGAGCCGGTGGCTGTCGAGCGTGTACGCGCCGGTCGTGGCGAGCACCCCGTCGGCGGCGACGGGGGCCTCGGTCAGCTCGACGGACTCGCGGTAGGCGGTGGCGTGGCGCAGCCGGTCGAAGAAGTGCTGTCCGCTCGCGGGGTAGTGGGCGGTGACCTGGTGCGGGACCTGGTCGAGGTTGATGCGCTGGATCACGCCCGCGAGCCCCAGTGAGTGGTCACCGTGGAAGTGGGTGACGCAGATCCGGTTGATGTCGTGCGCGGCGACGCCCGCCCGCAGCATCTGGCGCTGGGTCCCCTCGCCGGGATCGAAGAGGATGCCCTCGCCGTCCCAGCGCAGGAGGTAGCCGTTGTGGTTGCGGTGCCGGGTCGGCACCTGGCTGGCGGTGCCGAGGACCACGAGTTCGCGTACGGACACGGGTGAGGCCGCCTAACCGGGGGGCCACTGCAGCCCGCGGCCGCCCAGGACGTGGGCGTGCGCGTGGAAGACGGTCTGTCCGGCGCCCGCACCGGTGTTCAGGACGATGCGGTACCCCGTCCCGGTGAGCTTCTCGTCGGCCGCGACGAGACCGGCCTCGCGCAGCACGTCGGCGGCGGTGGCGGGTTCGGCGGCGGCGAGGGAGGCGGCGTCCGGGTAGTGCGCCTTGGGGATGACCAGGACGTGCGTCGGGGCCTGGGGGTTTATGTCGCGGAAGGCGACGGTCGTCTCGCTCTCGCGCACGATGGTCGCCGGGATGTCCCCGGTGACGATCTTGCAGAACAGACAGTCGGTCTGCGGCTCTCCCGCCATGGGTGCTCCTCGGTCGTGGTGATCGGCCGGGGCGCGCCTCGAGAGCCCGTCGGGCCCGGGGCGCGCCCGAAAGGGCAGCCTAGCGGGCGTCACCCGGCGGGCGACGGCCGACTCGGCAGGTCCGGCGATCGCCGGCGGGCGCGCGGACCTCCCCGCGCCCGCCGTGCGTACGGCTACCGCGCCGGGTCCTCGGACGGGAGGGGCGGGGCGGTCTTCGCGGGCGTCCGCGCCAGCGACTCCAGTGCGATGCGGATGGCCTCGTCCAGCTGCGGGTCCCGCCCGGCGGCGTGGTCCTGGGGCGTCATGACGACCTCGACGTCCGGGTCGACACCGTGGTTCTCGACGTCCCAGCCGTATCCCTCCAGCCAGAAGGCGTACTTGGGCTGGGTGACGAGGGTGCCGTCGACCAGGTGGTAGCGGCTGTCGATGCCCACCACCCCGCCCCAGGTGCGTGTCCCGACCACCGGCCCGACGCCGAGGGCCTTGACCGCGGCGTTCACGATGTCGCCGTCGGAGCCGGAGAACTCGTTGGCCACGAGCACGACCGGTCCGCGTGGCGCGTCCACCGGGTAGCTGACGGGCCGCATGCCGCGCGGGAGGTCCCAGCCGACGATGCGCCGGGCCAGCTTCTCGACGACCAGCTGCGAGGTGTGGCCGCCGCGGTTCTCCCGTACGTCCACCACCAGTCCCTCGCGGGACACCTCGACGCGCAGGTCCCGGTGGATCTGGGCCCATCCGGAGCCGACCATGTCGGGGACGTGGAGGTAGCCGAGACGGCCGCCGGACTTCTCGTGCACGTACGCTCGCCGGCCGGCGACCCACGCGTGGTAGCGCAGCGCCTCCTCGTCGGCGACGGGTACGACGACGACATGGCGTGGGTCGCCTCCGTCCACCGGCAGGACCGTCAGCTCGACGGGTTTGCCGGCGGCGCGGTCGAGGAGCGGCGCGGGGCCGGTGACGCCGTCGACGGGGCGGCCGTCGACCGCGAGGACCGTGTCCCCGGGGCGCACGGCGACGCCGGGCGCGGTGAGCGGGGACCAGGCGTCGGGGTCCGAGGTCTCCGTCGGCAGGATCCGGTCGATGCGCCAGCTGCCGTCGTCGGCCCGGGAGAGGTCGGCGCCCAGGAGCCCTTGGCCGTCCCGGGGGCCGCCCCAGGCGGGTGGGTTCACATAGGCGTGGGAGGTGCCGAGTTCGCCCTGGACCTCCCAGAGCAGATCGATGAGGTCGTCGTAGGTGGCGATCCGGTCGAGGACCGGCCGGTAGCGGTCGAGGACCCCGTCCCAGTCGACGCCGCCCATGTCGGGGCGCCAGAAGTTGTCCCGCATGACGCGGCCGGTCTCCTCGTACATCTGGCGCCACTCGGCGCCCGGGTCGAGGGTGCGCCGGACACGGGAGAGGTCCACGGTGACGTGGCTCTCGCCGTCGTCGCCTGAGTCCGCGGACAGCCGGCCGTCGGAGGGGATCACCTTCAGCCGGCCGTCGCTGTGGAGGACCAGCCTCCTACCGTCGCCGCTGACCGCGAACCGGCCGATGTCGCAGGCCACTTCGTCATGGCTTCGCTTCGCCAGGTCGTAGCGCTCCAGGACGGGCCCCGGGGTGTGGGCGCCCGGCGCGGCGACGCCCGTGCCCAGTACGCCGTTCAACGGGTGCCGCAGCCACAGCAGCGCGCCCTTCGCCGCCGTCAGCGAGGAGTAGCGGGCGGCCTCGACGGGCACCGGCACGATCCGGTCGGCGAGTGAGTCGAGGTCGACGCGGGTGACGGGGAGCGCGGTCGGGTTGTCGTCCTCGTCGTCCTTCTCCTTCTCGGTCGGGCGTCCGTGGAGCTGCGGCCCGAACGGCGAGGGTGTGGTGGCGGCGAGTGTCAGCAGGTGCGGCCGGCAGGTCCCGACGAACGCCATGTCGAAGACGTGTGAGTCGTAGACCGGGTCGAAGGCGCGCTCGGAGAGGAAGGCGAGGTGCTTGCCGTCGGTGGTGAAGGCGGGGGCGAAGTCCCGGAACCGCAGCGGGGTGGCGTCGGTGACCCCCTGGTCCGCGAGGTGGGCCAGTTTGATCTGGCTGAGGGAGGCGGGCCCGGGGTGGGACCAGGCGAGCCAGGCGGAGTCGGGTGAGAAGACCAGTCCTGAGGCGTCACCGTCCTCGCTGCGGTCCAGCTCGTGCACCTCTCCGCTCTCCCGCTCGACGACCAGCACCCGGCCGTCGTGCGCGGCGACGGCGAAGCGGCTTCCGTCGGGGGCGGGGGCCAGGTCCAGGACCCGGCCGATCCGGCCGGCCGCGAGGCGGCGCGGCACGGCGCCGGGCGCGGTGCCGGTGGCGGGGGCGCACTCCAGGGCGTCGTCGCCCTCGGCGTCGGTGACCCAGACGGCGTACTGGTCGCCCTCGGCCTGGAAGGCCCTCGGGAGCCTGGCCCGTACACCGGGTTCGGCTGCCAGCACCCGGGCAGGGCCCTCGCGGTGGGTGACCCAGTGGACGGCGCCCCGGGAGCCGACGGCGCTGCCACGGCCGGTGCGGTCGGGGGACGCGCTGCAGGAGTGGCCGTCGGCGTGCACGGGGTAGGGCTGCAGGTCGGTGCGCTGTCCGCCGAGGCGGATGTCCAGGCGGCGGGCCGCGTCGCTCTCCAGGCTGTCCAGGAGCCACAGTTCGCCCGCCTGGGCGTAGCAGATCCGCGTTCCGTCGGTCGTGGCGTGCCGGGCGTAGAAGCCGTCGGTGGCGGTGTGGCGGCGCAGGTCCGTTCCGTCGGGCCGGGAGGAGTAGACGGCGCCCACTCCCTCGTGGTCGCTGAGGAAGGCGATACGCCCGCCGACCCACATGGGGCATTCGAGGTTGCCGTCGAGATCCGCGTGGATGCGGACGAACTCCTCCGGGGCGCCCTCCGGCCGGTCCGCCGAGGCGATCCACAGCTTGCCGGCCGTTCCGCCCCGGTAGCGCTTCCACGCCGCCGCCTCGCGGCCCATGTCGGCCGAAAGCAGCAGGATCCTCCCGGCGGGGCCGTACGCCAGGGAGCCGACGGGTCCGTACGGCAGGGTGCGGGCCGGTCCGCCGTCGAGGGGGACGGCGCGGGCCCAGCTGCGCCGCAGCGACGCCTGCCCCTGGGTGCTGATCACCAGCACCTCCCCGTCGGGGGTCCAGCCGCGCACGGAGGTGCGGACGTCCCCCCAGTGGGTCAGCCGCCGCGAGGGGCCGCCGTCGGCAGGGGCGAGGTGGACCTCGGGGGCGCCGTCCCTTCTGGACGTCCAGGCGACGAGGCTGCCGTCCGGCGATATCCGCGGCTGGGTGACGGGTCGGTTGTCGGCGCTCACGCGCCATGCCCGGCCGCCGTCGAGCGGCGCCAGCCAGACATCGTCCTCGGCGGTGAAGGCGATCAAGTCGCCCTGGACATGGGGATACCGGAGGTAGGAAGGCTGTGTCACACGGATCACCCTAGGACCGTGTCCCGCTTCCCGGTACGGAGTTGGCCGGAGTCGGCCCCACGAGAGGGCGGCGCGGCACGGCCCCTCAGGACCAGCGGCCGGTGCGTCCCAGCAGCAGGGCTGTCGCCGCCGTGCCCGCGGTGGAGGTGCGCAGGACGGTCGGTCCCAGCCTGCAGGTCCGGGCGCCCGCGGCCGCGAACGTGGCCAGTTCGTCCGGGGAGACGCCGCCTTCCGGGCCGACGACGAGCACGATCGTGCCGGACTCGGGGAGGGACACGGTGGCCAGCGGCTCGCTGTCGTGGTCGCGGTCCTCGTGCAGGACCACGGCGAGATCCGCGGCCGCCAGGAGTGCGGCGGCCTGCTTCGTCGTCATCACGTCGGTCACCTCGGGGAATCGCACCCGGCGCGACTGCTTTCCCGCCTCACGCGCCGTGTTCCGCCACTTGGCCAGGGACTTGAGGCCGCGGTCGCCCTTCCACTGCGTGATGCAGCGCGAGGCCTGCCAGGGCACGATCGCGTCGACGCCCGTCTCCGTCATGGTCTCCACGGCGAGTTCGCCGCGGTCCCCCTTGGGGAGCGCCTGGACGACGGTGACGAGGGGCGCCGGCGCGGGCTCCTCGCGGAGCTCTCCCAGGCCGACGACGAGCCGGTCCTTGCCCTCGGCCGCCCGTACGACACCCTCCGCCCAGTGGCCGCGGCCGTCGGTCAGGACGACGTCCTCGCCGGGGTTCAGCCGCTTCACCGAGACGGCGTGCCGCCCCTCGGGCCCCTCCAGGACGAACTCCGGCCCGGCGGGGAGCTGTTCGACGACGAAGACCGGTGCCGTCACTGGGCACTCCTCACACTCACTGCCGCACGCGCGGCTTCCATCTCTGCGGCGAGCAGACCGACGAGTTCACCGGCGGGCAGCTCCCGCGCCAGGCGGTGGCCCTGACCGGCCCAGAGCGCCATGCCCTGGGCGTCACCGGCCTCGGCCGCCGCCCTGCGCAGTCCGCCGGTGAGCTGGTGCACCTGCGGGTAGGCGGCGGGGGCGTACGGCCCGTGCTCCCGGACGAACCGGTTGACGAGGCCCCGCGCGGGCCGGCCGGAGAACGCCCGGGTCAGCGCGGTCGTCACGAACAGCGGGTTGGTCAGCGCCTGCTTGTGCAGAGGGTGCGCGCCGGACTCAGGGCAGGCCAGGAACGCCGTACCGAGCTGTGCCGCGTCGGCGCCGGACGCGAGGACGGCGGTGATCTGCGAGCCGCGCATCAGCCCTCCGGCCGCGATCAGCGGGAGGTCCACGGACGCGCGGACCTCGGCGAGCAGGGCCAGCAGCCCGGTGCCGGCGAGTCCTGCCTGCGGGTCGTCGCGGTGCGTGGACTGGTGGCCGCCCGCCTCGGTGCCCTGCACGCAGAGCGCGCCGGCCCCGGCCCAGCGGGCGTTCCGCGCCTCCTGGGGCGAGGTGACCGTGACGACGGTGAGGGTCCCGGCGGCCGCGAACGCCTGGAGGACCTCACGTGAGGGGCAGCCGAAGGTGAAGGACACCACGGGTACGGGGTCCTCGAGCAGGATCGCGACCTTGGCCTCGTAGCCGTCGTCGCCCCGGTCGTCCGGGACTCCGAGCGGGGTCTCGTACCAGCGGGCCTCCCCGGCGAGCTGGTCACGGTACATCTCGACGGCGCCGGGGTCGGCCACCAAAGGCTGCGGCATGAACAGGTTGACGCCGAAGGGGCCGCCGGTCGCCCTCCTGAGCCGCTCGATCTGCTTGTACATCCCGTCCGCCGTCTTGTAGCCGGCGGCGAGGAAGCCGATGCCTCCTGCCGCGGTCACGGCGGCGGCCAGCTCCGGCCCGGAGACCCCGCCGGCCATGGGGGCCTGGACGATCGGGTACCGGCTGAGACCGATGGGCGCCAAGGACATGACCGCATCGTGCCACGTCCGGTGGGTGGTGCCGAATCCGCCGTTCCACCCGGTGGACGGACCGGCCCGCGCCCGCGCACCACCTGCCGGGGACGGGGCGGTGGAAGCACGGCGCCGCCCGCCGGTCAGGACCGGCGGGCGGCGCGAGCGGCTTCAGCGGCCGTTGAAGGCGTCCTTCAGACGGGAGAACAGGCCCTGCTGGCCCGGCTGGAACTGCCCGGTCGGCCGCTCCTCGCCACGCAGCTGGGACAGCTCCCGCAGGAGGCGCTCCTGCTCGGGGTCCAGCTTCGTCGGGGTGGTGACCTCGACGTGCACGATGAGGTCACCGCGACCGTTGCCGCGCAGGTGCGTGATGCCGCGCCCGTGCAGCGGGACCGACTGCCCGGACTGGGTGCCCGGCCTGATGTCGATCTCCTCCAGGCCGTCGAGCGTCTCCAGCGGCACCTGCGTACCCAGCGCCGCGGCGGTCATCGGGATGGTGACCGTGCAGTGCAGATCGTCACCCCGCCGCTGGAACACGGCGTGCGAGAGCTCGTGGATCTCGACGTAGAGGTCGCCGGCGGGCCCGCCGCCGGGGCCGACCTCGCCCTCGCCCGCGAGCTGGATCCGGGTGCCGTTGTCGACACCGGCGGGGATCTTCACGGTCAGGGTGCGCCGCGAGCGGATGCGTCCGTCGCCGGCGCACTCGGGGCACGGGGTCGGCACGACCGTGCCGAAGCCCTGGCACTGCGGGCAGGGCCGCGAGGTCATGACCTGGCCGAGGAACGACCTGGTGACCTGCGAGACCTCACCGCGGCCGCGGCACATGTCACAGGTCTGCGCGGAGGTACCGGGCGCCGCGCCCTCGCCGCTGCAGGTGTTGCAGACGACGGCGGTGTCGACCTGGATGTCCTTGGTCGTGCCGAAGGCGGCCTCCGCGAGGTCGATCTCCAGCCGGATCATCGCGTCCTGGCCGCGCCGGGTGCGCGAACGCGGTCCGCGCTGCGACGCCGTGCCGAAGAACGCGTCCATGATGTCGCTGAAGTTGCCGAAGCCGCCGGCTCCGAAGCCTCCCGCGCCACCGCCGCCCGACTGGGACAGCGGGTCACCGCCGAGGTCGTAGACCTGCTTCTTCTGCGGGTCCGAGAGCACCTCGTAAGCGGCGTTGATCTCCTTGAACCGCTCCTGGGTCTTCGGGTCCGGGTTGACATCCGGGTGCAGCTCGCGGGCGAGCCGACGGAATGCCTTCTTGATCTCGTCCTGAGATGCGTCGCGGCGCACGCCGAGTACGGCGTAGTAGTCCGTGGCCACTTACGACTCCGCCAGGATCTGTCCGACGTAACGTGCCACTGCGCGTACCGCTCCCATCGTTCCGGGGTAGTCCATGCGGGTCGGTCCGACCACGCCGAGTTTGGCGACTGCCTCGTCGCCCGAACCGTAGCCGACCGCGACGACGGACGTGGCGTTGAGGCCCTCATGGGCGTTCTCGTGCCCGATCCGTACGGTCATGCCCGAATCCGTCGCCTCACCGAGCAGCTTCAGCAGCACGACCTGTTCCTCCAGTGCCTCCAGCACCGGCCGGATCATCACCGGGAAGTCGTGTCCGAAACGGGTGAGGTTGGAGGTGCCGCCGATGATCAGCCGCTCCTCCGTCTCTTCGACCAGGGTCTCGAGGAGGACGGAGAGCACCGTCGACACGGTGCCCCGGTCCTCGGTCTCGAAGGACTCCGGCAGGTCCTGCACCAGTCGTGGGACGTCCGCGAAGCGTCGTCCGACGACCCGGCTGTTGAGCCGGGCCCTCAGATCGGCGAGTGAGGTGTCACCGAACGGTGCGGGACAGTCGATCATACGCTGTTCGACCCGGCCCGTGTCCGTGATCAGTACGAGCATCAGCCTGGCCGGAGCCAGCGAAAGCAGCTCCACGTGGCGGACGGTCGACCGGGTCAGCGAGGGGTACTGCACGACGGCGACCTGTCTGGTCAGCTGCGCGAGCAGCCGGACCGTACGGCCCACCACGTCGTCGAGGTCGACCGCGCCGTCGAGGAAGTTCTGGATGGCCCGGCGCTCCGGCGACGAGAGGGGCTTGACGCCCGCGAGCTTGTCGACGAAGAGCCGGTACCCCTTGTCCGTCGGAATGCGCCCCGCACTGGTGTGCGGCTGGGCGATGAAGCCCTCGTCCTCCAGCACCGCCATGTCGTTGCGGACCGTCGCCGGGGAGACCCCGAGGCTGTGCCGCTCGGTGAGCGCCTTGGAGCCGACGGGCTCCTCGGTGCCGACGTAGTCCTGGACGATGGCGCGCAGCACTTCGAGTCTGCGTTCGCTGAGCACCGCGCACACCTCCAGCTGTGGTTCTTCGGCTTCTGCCTGGCACTCTGTGCGTCCGAGTGCCAGCAATCCCCCGGTCAGTGTACGGGGGCGGGGTGGTTCCGGGGCAAGGCCGACCGGCCATGCCGTCACGGGACCGCGCAGGTCGTTGCCGATAGCGTCGCCGCATGGATGTCTCTTGGGAAGAGTTCGGCTGGGAGCGTTTGGGCGACAGTGCGGGCCGGCGGCGCCTTCCCGTATGGGACGCGACCGTCGCGCTGGTGGCCGGACCCGACGCGGCGCTGCTCTACGACACCGGTTCGACGCTCCGGGAGGGCGTCGAACTGCGGACGCAGGCGGAGGCGATGCTGGGCCGGAGGGTGACACATATCGCACTGAGCCATCCGCACTTCGATCATGTGCTCGGAACCGCCGCCTTCTCCGGAGCGGCCGTCCACGGTGCCGTCGGCACCGCGGATCTGCTGGCCCGGGGCGCGGAGGCGCTGCGGGCGGACGCGTTGCGGCACGGGATGAGCGCGGCGGACGCCACGGCGGCCACCGACGCGCTGGTGGCGCCCCGGCACCAGGTGAGCGGGGAGTCGACCCTGGATCTGGGCGGTGGTCTCCAGGTGCTGCTGGCCAACGTGGGCCCCGGCCACAGCGGACACGATCTCGCGGTGCTCGTTCCCGGCTCCCCGGTCGTGGTGCTCTGCGGCGACCTGGTCGAGGAGTCCGGCGAGCCGCAGGCGGGCCCTGACGCGGTGCCCTCGCACTGGCCGGCCTCGCTGGACCGGCTGCTGGAGCTGGGCGGCGAGGAGGCGTTGTACGTACCGGGACACGGGGCGGTGGTCGACGCGGCCTTCGTACGCGCCCAGCGCGATCAACTGGCCGCCCGCTTCGGCGTGTCGTGAACGGGCGTCCGCATATCGTCGTGTCATGCGCAGCTACCAGCCGGACCTGACCCCGCCGTGGAAGCGGTCCGCCCCTGTACCCGAGGTCCCCGCCGAGCCCGGCCTGGTCGTGGAGGAAGCCGGCACCGGCTTCTGCGGGGCGGTGATCCGGTGCGAGAAGACCGCGCAGGGGCCGACGGTGACGCTGGAGGACCGGTTCGGCAAGCACCGGGTGTTCCCCATGGAGCCACGGGGCTTCCTGCTGGAGGGCAAGGCCGTCACCCTCGTACGCCCGTCCGCGGGGGGTCCGGTCCGCCCCTCCCGCACCGCCTCGGGGTCGGTGGCGGTGCCCGGGGCGCGGGCCCGGGTGGCCCGGGCCGGGCGGATCTACGTGGAGGGCCGGCACGACGCGGAGCTCGTGGAGCGGGTATGGGGAGACGACCTGCGCATCGAGGGCGTGGTGGTGGAGTACCTGGAGGGGATCGACGACCTGCCCGCGATCGTCCGGGAGTTCGCACCGGGGCCGGACGCCCGGCTGGGTGTGCTGGTGGACCACCTGGTGCCGGGGTCGAAGGAGTCCCGGATCGCCGCCCAGGTCACCGACGGGAACGTCCTGGTGGTGGGCCACCCCTTCATCGACGTCTGGGAGGCCGTGAAGCCGTCCTCCGTGGGCATCCCCGGCTGGCCGTCCGTACCGCGCGGCCAGGACTGGAAGACAGGGGTCTGCCGGTCACTGGGCTGGCCGGAGAACACCGGGGCCGCCTGGCAGCACATCCTGTCCAAGGTCGGCTCCTACAAGGATCTGGAGCCTCAACTGCTCGGCCGAGTCGAAGAATTGATTGATTTCGTCACGCTTCCTGCCTGATGTCCCAGCGCCGTCGGGGCGGATCCGGTACCGATCCCCTCGAACACCTGCGCTGCCCCCGTGCCATCCGTTATCGATGGGTGATCGAAAGGCGGGCCGGAGGGGAAGGCACGGGGGCGGATGGCGCGGAACAGATGGCGGGAAAGCGCGGAGAACGAGGCGGCCTCCGCGGTCTTCCACCTCATGCAGCAGCTGATCGACCAGTACCGGGACAACCGGCCGGTCATGCCCTTGGTGGTGGCGCAGGCGGAGGACGCCTCGGCGCCCCCTGAGATCGATCTCCGGGTCGAGCAGATCGTGCGCCAGGTCCATCGCGCGAACCTGGGCCGCAGGGTCCCGGTGAAGCTGGTCGAGGGACACGGCGACAGCCCGTACCTGGCGGCCCTCGCCACCGTCCGCGCCCTCACCGAGCGGCCGTGGGAGAACCGCCGCGCCTCGCAGTACAAGCCCTTCGCCTTCCCGCGCTCCCGGCTGCTGGCCGCCATCGAGCAGGCCACCGCCGCGGTCGTCGCGGGGCCGGACGTGCCGTCGCCAGGTGAGCGCGACGAACGCATCCTGGCGGAGCTGGGCGATCTGCGCTGGCGGGCCAGCCGGTCGGGGCGTGACAACGGGTGGGACTCGCTGCGCGCCGCGGTGCGGCCGGAGACCTTTCTGGGGGCGGTCTTCATCGCGGTGCTCAGCGTGCTGCTGGGCGAGATCGGCTGGCTGCTCACCGTGCTGGTGATGGTGGCGGCCGTGGCCGGCCTGACGATCGTGCGGCTGCTGACCCGGGCGGCGCCGCCGCTGCTGTGGCTGCGCCCGGCGAGCCGGTGGCTCGCGACCACCTCGTCACTGGCCGCGTCGAGCACGGCGTACCCCTCCGACGGCTGGTCGCTCCTGTCCCCCGGTGGTTCGTGGCGGGTGATCCGGGCGCGGGCCGCCGCCGTCGCCGAACGGGTGGCCGACGCCGGGACGGGCGACCAGCACGCGCGCCAGTTCCACCTGGAGCTGCGGGTCCAGGCGATGCTGGAGGACCTGCTGGACTGCTACCGGCCGCACGCGCCGGACTGGCGGCGCAGCAAGCGGACCGTCCCGCCGGTGGTGTTCCTGCCCCGCGCCACCGAGGCCAACGGCGGCATGCTGCTCATCAACGCCATCAACAACGTGCGCTCGCGCCGCAGCGAGGTGGACCCGCTGCTCCTCCTGGCGTCCCTGCCGGCGGGTGTGATCATGCGGCACACCCCGCCGCTCCCTCCGGACCCGCCGGCCGGCGGCGGCGGCCGGTCAGGGGCCCGCGCGCGCTACGAGACCTGGGTCGACGCCCTGAGCGTCGGCCAGGCGCCGGCCGCGGCCGTGGCGCTGGCCTGGGTGCTGTGGCTGCCGCTGCCCACCGGGCAGCTGACCCACGAACACGCCCACGCACAGCTCGTCACGCACCAGGTGCGGCGCACCTGGACCTGGTGGGTGATGTCGGGGAAGACGATCGCCGTCCTGCTGGTCTGCGCCCTGCTCGGCACCTTCCTGTGGAGCGAGCACTGGAAGGAGACGTACTGCTACGGACCGCTCGCGGGACGCAGCACCGACTCGGTACGGCTGCCCGGTCCCGACGGCGCCGTGGAGTGCATAGGGGTGGCGACGGTTCCCGAGGTGCGCTTCGCCGGAGGCAACACGCTGCAGCTGAGCGGAGCGGGCAAGGGGGTCACCTTCGAACGGATCGAGGAGGCGATACGGGAGCAGAACGCGGGCATAGGCGCGGGCGACCCCCACGTCACCGTCGTCTACGCGGGCCCGCTCACCGGCACCGACGCGAACCGGGAGGACACCCGCAAGGGCCTGGAGGAGCTGACCGGCGTCTACCTCCACCAGCGGTTCGTCAACGACACGGCCAACCGTTCGGTCAAACTGAGGGTCCTGACGGCCAACGGCGGCCAGGACATGCTGCGGCAGACGACGGCGGCCAGGAAGATCGTCGAGGTGGCCGGGCGGGACTCCTCCGTCGTCGGCGTGGTGGGTCTCGGACGCAACACCACGGAGAGCGCGGAGGCGACCCGGATCCTCCAGCGCGCCGGACTGCCCCTGGTGGACACCACGAACTCCGGCAGCGACCTGGCCCGCGGGTTCCCCAACTACTTCGGCCTCGCCGCCACCGACGAGGAGCAGGCGGACGCGCTCGGTCTGGTCGCCGGGCAGCTGACCGCGCGGCTGAAGGCCCCGCAGGCCGTCGTGCTCTCCCGGAAGGTCGGAAACGAGGACAAGGACCGCTACACGACCGAACAGCGCAGGGTGGGTCTGGAGATGCTCAGGCGGTCCGGCTTCGAGGTGGTCGCCGACGCCCGCTACTCCCTCTCCGAGGACGGCGGCTCCGCCAACCTCGACGGCCCCCTCCACGAGATCTGCGGACGGGAGCGGGTGCCCGACGCCTTCTACTTCGCCGGCCGCGTCGAGGACGTCAACACGCTGATGTCCGGGCTGGGGCAGTCCGCCGGCTGTGCGGACAAGGCCGTCACCGTCTTCACCGGGGACGATCTGACCAAGGCGCGCTTCGACGACTCGACGAAGCTCGCGGACCGGGTCACCCTCTACTACGGCGCACTCGCGCCCATGAGCCAGGGCGGCGGCCGCGGCTTCTACGAGGACTCGCGCAAATCACTCCAGGCCCTGCTCCCCGAGGGGGCCGAGCTGCCCGCGCTGCCGAAGGACCGCCCGTACGAGGACAAGCTGTTCGCCAGCGGCCAGACCGTCATGTCGTACCAGGCGACGGCGGCGCTCTACGCCGCGGCGACCCGGGGCGACACCCAGCAGAGCGCGGCGGAGACCTGGGCGACGCTGTACTCCGTGGCCCTGCACTCCATGCCGACGGGGACCATCACGTTCCGGGGGACGATCCCGTACGCCGACCAGAAGGTCCACGGGCTGAACATCGTCGAGGTCACCCGCCCCGGGCCGGACGCCCGCACCCGCGTGGTGTGCGGGCGCGCGGCCGGTGACCGCACGCCCCTGACCGAGGCGGACTGCAAGGTTCCGTAGACGTCGGGGACGGGGCCGGGCGGCGCCGGGTCCCAGGGAGCGACCGGGTGCATGAGGGGGTCGGGGATGGGGCCCCCGGGGCGGGCTCCCGGGGTGCCCTCAGTCCACCAGGTCGCGGACGACCGCGTCGGCGAGCAGCCGGCCGCGCAGGGTGAGGACCGCGCGCCCCTCCTCGTAGGGCGCGGGCTCCAGCAGCCCGTCCAGGACCGCCCGCCCGGCCGCGGCGAGCCCCTGGGGGGCAAGCAGCGACAGGGGACAGCCCTCGACGAGCCGGAGCTCCAGCAGGATGCGCTCGACGCGCCGGTCCTCGTCTCCGAGCACCTCGCGGCCGGCGCCGGGTGAGCGGCCTTCGGCGAGAGCCTGTGCGTACGCGCCCGGGTGCTTGACGTTCCACCAGCGCACCCCGCCGACGTGGCTGTGCGCCCCTGGTCCCGCGCCCCACCAGTCGGCCCCGCGCCAGTACAGCTCGTTGTGCAGGCAGCGGCCCTCGGGGGTGCGCGCCCAGTTCGACACCTCGTACCAGGAGAAGCCCGCCGCCGTCATGGCCTCGTCGGCGATCAGGTAGCGGTCCGCGTGGACGTCGTCGTCGGTCATCGGCACCTCGCCGCGCTTGATACGCCGGGCGAGGCCCGTGCCCTCCTCGACGATGAGCGCGTAGGCGGACACATGGTCGGGTCCGGCGCCGATCGCCGCGTCGAGGGAGGCCCGCCAGTCGTCGTCGGACTCGCCGGGTGTGCCGTAGATCAGGTCGAGGTTGACGTGCTCGAACCCGGCCGCGCGGGCCTCGGCGACGCAGGCCTCGGGCCGGCCCGGGGTGTGGGTGCGGTCCAGCACCTTCAGGACGTGCTGCCGGGCGCTCTGCATGCCGAAGGACACCCGGTTGAAGCCGCCCTCCCGGAGCGCGGCCAGGTAGGCCGGACCGACGGACTCCGGGTTGGCCTCCGTGGTGATCTCGGCGTCCTCGGCCAGCCCGAACTCCTCCCGGACCGCCGCCAGCATCCGGACGAGATCGGCCGCCGGCAGCAGCGTCGGGGTGCCGCCCCCGACGAAGACGGTGCGGACCGGGCGGGGGTCGTCACCGAGGACCTTGCGGGCCTGGCGGATCTCCTCGACCAGGTGGGCCGCGTAGTTGTCCCTGGACGCGAGCGCCCCGCCGGAGCCGCGGAGCTCGGTGGCGGTGTAGGTGTTGAAGTCGCAGTAGCCGCAGCGGGTGGCGCAGTAGGGCACGTGCAGGTAGAAGCCGAGCGGCCGGCCGGCGGCGCCTTCCAGGGCATGGCGGGGCAGTGCCCCGTCGTCGGGCACGGGCTCACCATCGGGCAGTACGGAAGGCATACCGTCCATTGTCACTCGCCGCCGGAGCCGCTCCGCACATCGGTGGTTCCGTCGACCTGGATCACCAGCAGGGCGAGGTCGTCGTCGGGCGGGCGCTCGGCGAACGCGTGGACGGCCTGCTTGATGCGTTCGGCCACCGCGGTGGCCGGAAGCCCCGCGCAGCCGGCCAGGACCCGGGCCAGACCGTCGCCGTCGTCGAACATCAGCGGGCCGGAGCGTCGCTCGGTGACCCCGTCGGTGACGCAGAGCAGGCTGTCACCCGGTTCCAGGTCGAAGCTCTGGCTGCCGTAGGCGACGTCCTCGACGACTCCGAGCAGCACCTGCGACTCGGCGGCCGGACGGACGGTCCCGTCGGGGCGCAGCAGCAGCGGCAGCGGATGGCCGGCGCTCGCCACGGTGCAGCGCACGCCGCCGTCCGGGAGCGGTACGAGATCGCCGTAGAGCAGCGAGAGGAAGCGGGACTGGGAGCCGTCCTGGATCTGCTCGCCGTCCTGGATCTGCTGTCCGCCCGCCGCCGCGACCATGAGGGCGGCGGCCTCCGCCGCCTCCATGGCGTCGTCCAGGAGGAGGCGGTTGAGCCGGTCCAGGACCTCGCCGACGCTGAAGCCCTCCCGGGACAGCAGCCGGAGCCACGGTCGGGCCAGGCCCGTGACGACGGCGGCCTCGGGGCCGCTGCCCTGGACGTCACCGAGGACGAAGCACCAGCGTCCTCCGGGGCAGGGGAAGAGGTCGTAGAAGTCGCCGCCGACGACGCCGTCGTCCCCGGGCTCGTACACCAGCGCACTGGTGACGCCGGGTATCTCGGCGACCTTGCTGGGGAGCAGTCCGCGCTGCAGGATGCGGCTGATGGTGGCCTGACGGGTGTAGGCGCGGGCGGCGCCCACCGCGAGGCCCACCCTGCGTACGAAGTCCGCGAGGAGCGCGACCACCTGGTCGGGGATGTCACCGGCGCCCTCGCGGCCCACCAGGACCGCGCCGAGCGTCCGCCCGCCCGAGGTGATGCGGTGGGCGAGCGCGACCCCTGTGCCCGCCTCCCGGTCCGTGCCCCCGCCTCCCCTCCAGGGAATGGGCACCGGGCCGGTACCGACGCTCCCGGGCAGCCGGAGCGGCTCCTTCTCGAGCGCGGCGCGCAGCATCCCCGCCCTGGCCTCGTCGCCGTGCCAGACGCCCGCGAGCCGGGGTTCGGCCGCCGGGCCCGCGCCCTCGCTCTCCAGCCATATCGCACACCAGTCGGCGAGCCGCGGCACGAGGAGCGCGCCCGCGGTCGACGCGACCAGGTTCTCGTCGAGCTGTCCGGCGAGCAGCCCGGAGGCCTCGGCGAGGAAGGAGAGCCCGCCGCGCCCGGCCCAGCTCGCGTCGTCACGCGCGGTGCGCCCCGAGGTGAGGGCCGGGGCCCCACCGGCGGCGCGGTCGGTACCGGCCGGGGCGTCCTCGGGCAGTCCGTAGCGGTCGTCGCCGAGGAGACGGGCCCAGACGGTCTTGAGACCGACGCGGTAGGTGATCCCCCAGGACTCGGCGAGGGTCGCGACGAGTTGCAGTCCCCGGCCGTACTCGGCGGGGTCGGGGCGTTCGGCCCCGGTGTCACGCACCGACCGGGCGGGGTGGTGGTCGGTGATCTCCAGAACCAGGGCGGCGGGGTCGGGCCCCGCGGAGTCCTCCAGTCGCAGGAGCAGGTCGACCGCGGTGCCCGCGTGCACCACCGCGTTGGTGACCAGCTCACTGGCCACGGTCAGCGCGTCGTCGGTGAGCCGGTCACCGAACTCGCCGCCCGAGGGCAGGCCGAGGTCGGACCAGTCGCCGAGCGCCGCCCGGACGAATCGGCGCGCGGCGGCCGACGCCTGCGGGATTCCGGGCAGGCTCGTACGCGCGACCATACGGACGTCATCGCTCTGACCTGCGACGACGATGCCGGGACGCTGAACGATGTCCCGCTGTAAGGGAACGGACCCCACGGTGCGGCTCCTGACGGTCTCACTGAACACCGCTGACGTACCCCGACAGAGTGACAGACCGGGCGCGCCCATAAGCGGCGAGTGACGGAAGTCGCGGGCAGGAGGCCGAGCGGGGCCGCGGAACGGCTCCTGGGCGCGGACCGGGTCCCCGGCGGGGGTCCCGGAATGGACGGCGGGGACGCGGGGTGCTCGCGCACCTCGCGTCCCCGCCGTCCGGGTCCTGGGCCGTCGGGCCGTCCCGTGGGCGTCAGGCCTCGCGGGAACCCGCGTACATGTCCTCGATGAGGTCCTTGTACTCGCGCTCGACCACCGGCCGCTTCAGCTTGAGGCTCGGCGTCAGCTCGCCGTGCTCGATGTCCAGGTCGCGCGGCAGCAGCCGGAACTTCTTGATGGTCTGCCAGCGCTGGAGTCCCTCGTTGAGCCGGTTCACATAGCCCTCGATGAGCTCCACGGCCTGCGGTGACGCGACCACCTCGGCGTACGGCCTGCCGCCGAGGCCGTTCTCCTCGGCCCAGCCCAGGATGGTGGGCTCGTCCAGCGCGATCAGGGCGGTGCAGAAGTTACGGTCGGCGCCGTGCACCAGGATGTTGGAGACGAACGGGCACACCGCCTTGAACTGGCCCTCGACCTCGGCCGGGGCGATGTACTTGCCGCCCGAGGTCTTGATCAGGTCCTTCTTGCGGTCGGTGATCCTCAGGTACCCGTCCTGGGAGAGCTCGCCGATGTCGCCGGTGTGGAACCAGCCGTCGGACTCCAGCACCTCGGCGGTCTTCTCGGGCAACTGGTGGTAGCCCTCCATGAGGCCGGGGCCGCGCAGGAGGATCTCGCCGTCGTCGGCGATCCGGACCTCGGTGCCGGGGAGCGGCTTGCCCACGGTGCCGGTGCGGTAGGCCTCGCCCGGGTTGACGAAGGAGGCGGCGCTGGACTCGGTGAGTCCGTAGCCTTCCAGGATGTGGATCCCGGCGCCGGAGAAGAAGAGGCCGATGTCGGGCGCGAGGGCGGCGGAGCCGGAGATGCAGGCGCGGAGCCGGCCGCCGAAGGCCTCGCGGATCTTGGCGAAGACCAGGGCGTCGGCGGCCTTGTGCTTGGCGGCCAGCCCGAAGGGCACGGATGCCTTGCCGGTCCTGCGGAAGTTGTCCTGCGACACCTTCGCGTACTCGCGCGCGACGCCCGCGGCCCACTGGAAGATCTTGTACTTGGCCCCGCCGCCCGCGCGCGCCTTGGCGGCGACGCCGTTGTAGACCTTCTCGAAGATGCGGGGCACGGCTGCCATGTAGGTCGGCCGGACCACCGGGAGGTTCTCGATGATCTTGTCGACGCGGCCGTCGACCGCCGTGACGTGACCGACCTCGATCTGGCCCGAGGTGAGTACCTTGCCGAAGACGTGCGCGAGCGGCAGCCAGAGGTACTGGACGTCGTCGGAGTTGATCATCCCGGTGGAGACGGTCGCCTTGGCCATGTACGACCAGTTGTCGTGCGGCAGCCGCACACCCTTGGGGCGGCCCGTGGTGCCCGAGGTGTAGATGAGCGTCGCGAGCTGGTCGGCCGTGATGGCGGCGACCCGCTCGGTGATCGCGGACGGGTTCTTCGCCAGGTACTCGGCCCCCCGGGCCTCCAGCTCGGCCAGGGTGAGCACCCAGCCCTCCGGGTCGCCCTCGGCCGGCCCGGCTCCCGCGGGGTCGATGACCACGACATGGGCGAGCGCGGGGAGCGAGGCCCTGCTCTCCCTCGCCTTGGCGAGCTGCGCGGCGTCCTCGGCGATGAGGACCCGGCTGTCGGAGTCGGCCAGGATGAAGGCGGACTCCTCGGTGTTGGTCGACGGGTAGACCGTCGTCGTCGCCGCGCCCGCGCACATCACGCCGAGGTCGGCGAGGATCCATTCGACACGGGTGGAGGAGGCCAGCGCGACACGCTCCTCCGGGAGCACCCCGAGGCTGATCAGACCCGCCGCGATGGCGTCGACCCTCTCGGCGGCCTGGGCCCAGGTCAGCGACTTCCATTCGTCCGGGCCCTGGCCCGAGGCGGCCGGCACGGGATAGCGGTAGGCCTCACCGTCCGGGGTGGCCGCCACGCGTTCGATGAAGAGGGTCGCCACGGAGGGCGGTCGGCTATCGATCTGGGTCTGTGTGTCGCTCACGACGTCCTCCGGGCCTGCGGCATTGCTACGACCGGTTCAGTGGGTGCTGCTGCTGTATGTCCTGCTTCTCGTTCCCGCTCGGCCTGCTTGTTTAACTGGCGAGTAACTACGGGTGGTGATCAGAGTAGAGCGCGTGGGTCCGCGGCGTAAGGGGCAACCGGCCGCCGCTTGATAACGAAGCGGGCCCCCGTGTCGCGGATGTCCGCGCCACAGGGGCCAGTTGGGCTACTCCGGGGTACGCCGGAAAACGTACGCACCGTGCTGCCCGCGAGCGGGTCGGGCCGGGCGCGCCTGCCGACGGTGACCGGGCCGGCGGGCCCGGTCACGACGGCGCTACTTCTTGGCCTTGCCCTCGCCGGCCGACTCGTCGGTCGACAGGACGGAGATGAACGCGTCCTGCGGCACCTCCACGTTGCCGACCATCTTCATCCGCTTCTTGCCTTCCTTCTGCTTCTCCAGCAGCTTCCGCTTACGGGAGATGTCACCGCCGTAGCACTTGGCGAGGACGTCCTTGCGGATGGCCCTGACGGTCTCACGGGCGATGACCCGGGAGCCGATGGCCGCCTGGATCGGCACCTCGAAGTTCTGCCGGGGGATGAGCTTCTGCAGCTTGGCGACGAGCCGGACGCCGTACGCGTACGCCTTGTCCTTGTGCGTGACGGCGGAGAAGGCGTCGACCTTGTCACCGTGCAGCAGGATGTCGACCTTGACGAGCTGGGCGGACTGCTCACCCGTGGGCTCGTAGTCGAGCGAGGCGTAGCCGCGGGTCTTGGACTTCAGCTGGTCGAAGAAGTCGAAGACGATCTCGGCGAGCGGCAGGGTGTAGCGGATCTCGACACGGTCCTCGGAGAGGTAGTCCATGCCGATCAGGGTGCCGCGCCGGTTCTGGCAGAGCTCCATGATCGCGCCGATGAACTCGCTGGGCGCGAGGACGGTGGCCCTGACGACCGGCTCGTGGACCTTGTCGATCTTGCCTTCGGGGAACTCGCTCGGGTTGGTGACGGTGTGCTCCGAGCCGTCCTCCATCTCGACGCGGTAGACCACGTTGGGGGCGGTCGCGATGAGCTCCAGGCCGAACTCCCGCTCCAGGCGCTCCCGGATGACGTCGAGGTGCAGCAGACCGAGGAAGCCCACGCGGAAGCCGAAGCCGAGTGCGGCGGAGGTCTCCGGCTCGTACACCAGGGCCGCGTCGTTGAGCTGGAGCTTGTCCAGGGCCTCGCGCAGGTCCGGGTAGTCGGAGCCGTCCAGGGGGTAGAGCCCCGAGAACACCATGGGCTTCGGGTCCTTGTAGCCGCCGAGCGGCTCCGTGGCGCCCTTGCTCAGGGAGGTGATGGTGTCACCGACCTTGGACTGCCGGACGTCCTTCACGCCGGTGATGATGTATCCGACCTCACCCACGCCGATGCCGTCGGCCGGGGTCATCTCCGGGGAGGAGACTCCGATCTCCAGCAGTTCGTGGGTCGCGCCGGTCGACATCATCTTGATGCGCTCACGCTTGTTGAGCTGGCCGTCGACCACCCTGACGTAGGTGACGACACCGCGGTAGGCGTCGTAGACGGAGTCGAAGATCATCGCGCGTGCCGGGGCGTCGGCCTGACCGACCGGGGCCGGTACGTCCCGGACGACCCGGTCGAGGAGGGCGTCCACGCCGACGCCGGTCTTCGCGGAGACCTTGAGCACGTCCTCCGGCTGGCAGCCGATGAGGTTGGCCAGTTCCTCGGAGAACTTCTCGGGCTGCGCGGCCGGCAGGTCGATCTTGTTGAGCACGGGGACGATGGTGAGGTCGTTCTCCATCGCCAGGTAGAGGTTGGCCAGCGTCTGCGCCTCGATGCCCTGCGCGGCGTCGACCAGGAGGATGGTGCCCTCGCAGGCGGCCAGGGAGCGGGAGACCTCGTAGGTGAAGTCCACGTGGCCGGGGGTGTCGATCATGTTGAGGATGTGGGTCGACCCCTTGGTCTCACCCTCGGTGGGCGCCCACGGCAGACGGACCGCCTGGGACTTGATGGTGATGCCGCGCTCGCGCTCGATGTCCATCCGGTCGAGATACTGGGCGCGCATCTGCCGTTGGTCGACCACGCCCGTCAGCTGGAGCATCCGGTCGGCAAGGGTCGACTTGCCGTGGTCGATGTGCGCGATGATGCAGAAGTTGCGGATCAGCGCCGGGTCGGTACGGCTCGGCTCGGGCACGTTGGTAGGAGTCGCGGGCACGCAGGGTCCTGATTCTTGAGACGCCGGACGCCGTGTCTCGGGTCGATGTCGGGTCGGACGGATCGATACGTAGCCTCCATGGTCCCACGCCGGGGGGACCGGGGCCGGTTTGGGCCGGTGAGAGGGTGACTGCTACCGTGGACAGCTGTGCCTCGTGGCCTCATGGGCGGCGTGGCGCACAAAGAAGATCCAACGAACCTGAAAAGGCTCTTTCGTGGCGAACATCAAGTCCCAGATCAAGCGGAACAAGACGAACGAGAAGGCGCGCCTGCGCAACAAGGCCGTCAAGTCCTCGCTCAAGACCTCGATCCGCAAGGCCCGTGAGGCTGCCGCTGCCGGTGACGTCGAGAAGGCCACTGTGGCCGTCCGTGACGCGTCGCGCCAGCTCGACAAGGCTGTCTCGAAGGGTGTCATCCACAAGAACGCCGCCGCCAACAAGAAGTCGGCGCTGGCGCTCAAGGTTGCCGCCCTCCAGGGCTGAGCTACTGATGTGATCGCCGGAAGGGACTCAGCGGGCCCTCTCTCCCGCTCCTGACCGGCACCCGCGCCGCACACCGAACCTGCGTTCGCCACGCGGGTGCGGCGCACCAAGTGTGAACCGAAGGCCCCGGCCGACGTCCTCCCCAGGACGGCGGCCGGGGCCTTCGCGCGTGACCGTGGCCCCGATGGCCGGATCCGGGTGTCCGTGGCCTGCGACGGGGCGGCCGGGGGCGGGACGGGTCGGGAGCCGGGAGGGCGCTCAGGGGCCTTCACGCCTGGGAGTGCGGCCGGGACATGGGCCTTGGGCACCCTGGAGGGCCGCCAGGACCGAGGGTTTCGGGCCCGAGGGGCGGCCGGGGCCGTGGGCCTTTCGGACCGGGGAGAGCCGCCGGAGCGGAAGGAAGCGGTTCGGGAACCGGGAAGGCCACGAGCGCGGGGCCTGGCTTCGCCTGGGCCCGCGCCAGGTCACGAGCCGGACATGGTGCGGGGCCGGGGCAGGCGCCAGGGCAGGTCAGTGGCTGCCGGCGCGAGTCGGCGCTCGGTTCGGGAGAGCGCAGGAGCCCGGAGTCCCCCCGGCTGGGCTTGTCCGGCAGGGGCGGGCGCGGCGCACCACTGGCAGGCGGCAAGCTGCGTGCCAACTCGTCCGCGCGGCAGCCGCGCGGAGCTCAGCCACCTGGTTCCGGGCACGTGGGCGCCGGGGCAACCCTCCCGCCCGAGGCGGAGTCAGCGGCTTCCGCCGCGTGCCGCGCGGGCGACGGCCACGACTGCCTTCTCCAGGGCGTACTCGGGGTCGTCCCCGCCCCCCTTGACGCCCGCGTCGGCAGCCGCGACGGCGATGAGAGCGGCGGCCACGCCGTCGGGGGTCCATCCCCGCATCTGCTGACGGACCCGGTCGATCTTCCAGGGCGGCATCCCCAGCTCACGGGCCAGGTCAGCGGGGCGTCCCCCCCGGGCCGACGAGAGCTTGCCGATGGCCCGGACGCCCTGGGCGAGGGCGCTCGTGATCAGGACGGGGGCGACACCGGTGGACAGCGACCAGCGCAGCGCCTCCAGTGCCTCGGCCGCGCGGCCCTCGACGGCCCGGTCGGCGACGGTGAAGGAGGATGCCTCCGCACGGCCCGTGTAGTAACGGCCGACGACCGCTTCGTCGATGGTCCCCTCGACATCCGCGGCCAGTTGCGAGACCGCGCCGGCGAGTTCCCGCAGATCACTCCCGATCGCGTCCACCAGAGCCTGGCAGGCCTCCGGCGTTGCCGAGCGTCCCAGCGCGCGGAACTCCGACCGCACGAAGGACAGCCGCTCGGCCGGCTTCGTGGTCTTCGGGCAGGCCACCTCACGTGCCCCGGCCTTGCGCACCGCGTCCAGCAGGCCCTTGCCCTTCGCCCCACCGGGGTGGAGAAGCACCAGGGTGATCTCTTCCGCGGGGGAGGACAGGTACGCCTTGACGTCCTTGATCGTGTCGGCGGAGAGATCCTGCGCGTTGCGAACGATCACCACCTTGCGCTCCGCGAAGAGCGAAGGGCTGGTGAGCTCGGCGAGAGTACCTGGCTGCAACTGGTCCGCGGTGAGGTCGCGGACGTCCGTGTCGGAGTCCGAGGCGCGGGCCGCGGCCACCACCTGCTGCACGGCACGGTCCAGGAGCAGGTCCTCCTGGCCCACCGCGAGCGTGACGGGGGCGAGCGGATCGTCGGTGGGATTGCGTCTGGTGGCCATCGCGGTCCAGCATCCCATGCCGCTGTGACAACGCCGCCGGACATGCACCCGGCGTGACGGTGGTGTGCGTGGGTGCCTGAGAATGGCCGGGTGAGCGATGTGAGACATGTGCTGGTGCTACCCGACCGGGACGCGGCCGAGGAGGTCGCCGGGGAGCTCCACGACCGGTTCGGTGTGGTCGATGAGCCGCAGCTGGTCCGGGACGCCCTGGCCGGCGAGGACGACGCGGAGGACGCCCAGTGGCTCGTCGTGGTGGAGGACCCGGCGGCCCGCCTGGACTCCCTGGCCCTGGACGCGCTCGCGGCCGAGTACGAGGGGTGGCTTGAGGCTCCGTAGGCCTCAGGCCCCCTGCCCCTCGGCCCCTGCTGCCGGCCCCGCACCCGAGCCGGGCCTTGCGGCCCGTGCCCCGTCGGCCCGTGGCCCGTCCGAATCCACAGGATCAGGCCGGCCACGGCCTCAGCGACGGCCGGGCACGAGCCGCGGCCGGGCACGGAAGCCACGGCCTGATACGAGCTGCGGCCGGGCAGGACGGTCGCCGCACCCGGCTGGGGCCGGGTGCCGCGGTCAGTGCTCGGATCGTGCCCTCGCACCCTCCGTCCTTGGGCACATCGTCGGAGCGCACACCGTCGGCGCTCGCCTGGGATCCACGCGGGCAGGGGGCCTGAGTGTCTGCGCATCTCGCCTCACACCGTCAAGGCATGGCGCGAGGTGAACGAACAGGCTGGGCGTGACCTGATGGCCGACGGGACCTGGCTGGTCTGACGTGGCGGCCGCCCGCGCGCTTCTCCCGCGCGGGCACCGGTGGACGCCGGTGGACGCCGGGTCCCGTGTGCGTGGTGGCCCGGGCCCCGAGCCCGCGGATGAGCGCTGGAGGCACGGGTGCTGGACTCGCTTCGTTCTCTCATGACCGGCCTGCCGCACGCAGGCCGGATCCGGAACCCGTGATGGCGATCGCCCCGTGGACATCGGTCCGCAGAACCTTCGCCCCCGTCGATTCGAGCGACTCGACCGTGCGGGCCGCCGGGTGCCCGTAAGGGTTGTCCCTGCCGCAGCTGATCAGCGCGATGCGCGGGTGGACTCTGCGCAGGAGTTCTCCGTCCTGATGGGCCGAACCGTGGTGCGCCACCTTGAGCACATCCACCCGGGGAAGGGCTGGATGGCTTCGCACCACTCCCTGCTGAGCGGGAGGTTCGAGATCTCCGAGCAGGAGCAGGCTCACGCCCGCGGACCGGACGAGGAGGGTGACGCTGGAGTCGTTGGGCTCCTCGGTCGTGTGCGCCGGTGCGGCTCCGTGCGGGACGGCGGCGGGCCACAGCACCTCCCAGTCGAGCGGCCCCGTCCTGCGCCGTTCCCCCGGCGCCGCCCGTGCCAGCGGGACCCGCGCCGCAGCAGCCGTTCGACGTACGAAGGCGGCCTGCTCCGGCGGTTCGTCGAGGCCGGTCGTCTGCACGACCCCGACCTCTCGGCCCCGCAGCACACCCGGCAGACCACGCACATGGTCGGCGTGGAAATGGGTCAGCAGCAGGAGAGGCACACGAGTGATGCCGAGATCACGCAGGCAGCGGTCCACCAGACGGGGCTCGGGCCCGGTGTCCACGACGACCCCGGAGCCCTTCCCCGAGGCGAGCACCATCGCGTCCCCCTGCCCCACGTCGCACAGGGCGAACGTCCAGCCGGCCGGTGGCCAGCCCGAGACGAACCGGGTGAGCGGCACCGGCCGGAGCACGGCCAGGACCAGGAGGAACACCGCGGCAGAACAGACCCAGGGGTGGCTGGCCAGACGGCGGGCCGACAGCGCCAGCACAGCCGTGAGTGCGGCCAGGAGCGCCGCTCCCCACCACCCGCCCGGCCAGTCCGCCTGCGCTCCGGGGAGGGCGGCACCGGTACGGGCCACCGAGGCGATCCACCCCACAGGCACTCCGGCGACCTCCGCCAAGGCTCGCGCGACGGGCATGGACAACGGCGCGACCGCGAGTGCGGCGAACCCCAGGACCGTCGCCGGTGCCACGGCGAACTCCACGAGCAGATTGCAGGGGATCGCCACTAGGCTCACCCTCGCCGCGAGGACGACGACCACCGGCGCGCAGACCGCCTGGGCGGCCGCCGCCGCGGCCAGCACCTCGGCGGGCCGGGCCGGGACGCCGTGTCCCTGAAGCGCCGACGCCCACCTCGGTGCGAGGGTCAGCAGAGCTCCGGTGGCCAGCACGGAGAGCAGGAACCCGTAACTACGTGCCAACCACGGGTCGTACAGCACGAGCAGCAGAACGGCGGCGGCCAGGGCGGGAATCAGGGAGCGTCGCCGTCCCGTCCCGATCGCCAGCAGTGTGATCAGTCCGCAGGCCGCCGCGCGCAGGACACTCGGCTCCGGGCGGCAGACGATCACGAAGGCGAGTGCGATGCCGCCACCGGTCAGCGCGGTGGCGCGCAGGGAGATTCCCAGTCTTGGCGCCAGGCCGCGGCGTTCGCTGCGGCCGGCCGTGCCAGGCGGCCCGATGAGGAGGAAGAGCAGGATCGACAGGTTGGCGCCCGAAACCGCCAGCAGGTGGGTGAGGTCGGTGGCCTTGAACGCGTCCTCGAGGTCGGGCGGCACCCGTGAGGTGTCGCCGACGACGAGCCCCGGAAGAAGTGCCCGGGCGTCCGCGTCGAGCCCTTCGGTTGCCTCCCGCAAGCCGGACCGCAGACGCCCCGCGAAGCGCTGCACCGACGAGGGCCCCGCGAGGACGTACGGCGGTTGATCCGCCTCGGTCCTGAGAACCGCGGCACTGCGCTCACCCGCGCGGTGCGGGGGTGCGAGCGTCCCGCTGACGCGTAGGCGTGTCGAGGGCAGCAACCGCTGCCACCGATGTGCCTCGTCCCCCGGGGCGACCATCACCAGCACCGGGGTCCGGAGCCGGGTGACCGTACCGTCCGGAGAGGTCACCCGGTCCACCTCCGCTCCCACGAGCAGGGACACGGGGGTGCTGTGGTCGCCGTGCACTCCCGGCTTGGTCCGCCTCGGGTCGGATGTGACCGTCACCTCCGCCTCGACCCGCGCATACGTCCCGGCCAGCCCGGGAACTGGTCCGGACCGGACCTCCGCACCGTGGAGCCCTGCTGACGCCGCTCCCGCCGCCGCGCACAACAGCATCCCGACGACAGCCGTGACGTGTTTCCCCGCACCGGGCGCATCCGCGTGCTCAGCGGCCGTCCCGCCATCCGCCGGGTACGACCGGCGTCCGCGACCGCCCCGGCACCGGTGTCCACGGGCGAGAAGGCCCGCCGTCACGCACAGGCACAGCCCCACCGCGATCGCAACCCACCTGCCGGGGATGTCGAGGGACAGGGCCGCCGCGGCCCAGGCCGCGAGGGCCGGTGGGACAAGCCGCAAGTCTGCCGGACCGTCCTGCCGTGGCTCGGCCACCCCGAGGCGCTTGCCTGAATCCGCGTGTACATCAGGGGTGTTCATGGCCGGACCAGTGGCCTCAGGTCGGCGAACCTGCGGTCACCGATCCCGTCGACCTCGCGGAGCTCGTCGACCGATCGATAACCGCCGTGCTCCACGCGGTAGTCGATGATGTGCTGGGCGAGCACCGGACCCACTCCCGGCAGGGTCTCGAGCTGCTCCGCCGTCGCCGTACCCAGGCTGAGCGGCACCGTGGGCCCGGCCGCCGCTCCCGCCGGGGAACCACCGGACGCCGGCTGCCCGCCGCCCCCGGGGGACGCGGCGGCGGGCACGCCCACCGCGACCTGCTCGCCGTCCGTCAGCACACGCGCACGGTTGAGCATGCTGACGTCCGCACCCGCGCGGACCCCGCCCGCGGCCCGCAACGCGTCGGCGACCCGGGACCCGGCCGGAAGACGGCGCACACCCGGCCGACGCACCTTTCCGCTGACGTCCACGACGATCTGCCCGCCAGGGGGCGCAGCATTCCCCTGCCCCGCCACCGGCCCGGCCGGAAGTCCGTACTGCTGGGCGTTCGGGGCCCCTGGGCCACTCGGCTGGACCACCGCGGCCTCGGTGACCCGGTCCGGGGCACGGACGGCTTCGGGGCGGCCCGCCCAGAAATGGCTCGCCGCGAGCACCGCGGCTCCCACCAGGACCACGCCGAGGGCCGCGAGCGTCCGTGGTTCGAGACCGCACCGCAGCCGCACCCACGACGGCAGCCGGTCCCCCAAGGCCGAGATGGCCTCGTGCCACCACCGCGTACGCCAGGCACCGCCGTCGGGCTCACCGTCTCGCGGTGGGTGCCCCGGTCCGTCCGCCGGAGTGGCCACACCACCGGTCCCGATCCGAGCCCCGGTCCCGGTCTCAGGCCCGGTCCCTGTTCCGGTTTCGCTTCCGGCAGCAGCCTCAGTCGCGGTACCGCGATGCGTACGAGTGGTCTGCGCCCCTGCCGGAACCGCCGTGGACGCAGCCCATGCAGGCGCCGGACGGGCCGTCCGGGCCTCGATCGCCGGACTCGCGGGAACGCCCGTCCCGGTACCGGGCGCCGCCCCGGCCGTCGTGGCAGCGGTACCGACGCCCGCCGGCCGGTCACCGGCCATCAGCGCCTCCGCCCGGAGCCGCTGAGCCGCCGCGATCCCGGCAGTCGTGCCGCGCCCCTTCTCTCTCCCGCGCCTGTGCCGTGCGCGGGAGACCGCGCCCGGCGCGCTCCCGGCTGCGCCCAGCGGCCTGGCACCCGGCCCCCGGCGGGATCGGGCAGCACAGCCTGGGCTGCGCCGGGGCGCGCGATGCGAGACACCGTTCGCAGGCCCCGGTGGGGGTGGGTCCATGGCTGCGTGCGCGGGCGGCCCCGAAGGTCCGGCTCCGGGTGCGCCGGTCGGCCCGTAGCCGGGGGTACCGGCCGGCCGATGGGTCCGCGGGGGCGCGGCACCGCCTGTCGCACGCTGCAGGTCAGCCGGAGTTCCGCCCCGCCCGGCGACCACGAAGCCCGATGTGAAGGGTGTTCGGAAGGTCATGCCTCAGGACGCTAGACACATCCGCGTAAAGTTGTTGATCAGCGCCAATTTCTGTGGACAACGGGCCAGTTGTGGACAACCGCGCCACCCTGGGGAGTGAATTCCAGCATGGATCTCAACGTGAATCTCAGCGTGGATCTCAGCGCGGCGAGACAACCGCTCCCAGCAAGCCCGGCCCGGTGTGCGCCCCGATGACCGCGCCCACTTCGCTCACATGAAGCTCACCCAGTCCCGGGACTCTCCCCCGCAGTCGCTCGGCCAGCCTCTCGGCCCCGTCGGGGGCGGCCAGGTGATGGACCGCGATGTCCACCGCTCCGGTGCCCGCACGAGCGGCCGCGATCTCCTCTAGACGGGCGATCGCCTTGGAGGCCGTGCGCACCTTCTCCAGCATCTCGATCCGGCCGCCCTCGAGTTGGAGCAGCGGCTTCACCGCGAGAGCCGAACCCAGCAGTGCCTGAGCGGCACCGATGCGCCCTCCCCGGCGCAGGTAGTCCAGCGTGTCGACGTAGAAGAAGGCCGCGGTGCCCTTCGCGCGCGCCTCCGCAGCCGCGACCGCGTCGTCCAGGCCGCCGCCCGCCTCGGCGGCCTCGGCGGCCGAGAGCGCGCAGAAGCCCAGGGCCATGGCGACCATTCCCGTGTCGACCACCCGCACGGGGACGGGTGCGTCCTTCGCGGCGAGTGCCGCGGCGTCATAGGTGCCGGAGATCTCCGCCGACAGGTGGAGCGACACGATGGCGTCGGCACCTCCCTCGGCCACTGCCCTGTAGGCGGCCGCGAAGGCCTCCAGGCTGGGCCGTGAGGTGGTCACGGAACGGCGCTTCTGCAGGGCCAGCGCCAGCGACCGGGCCGAGATCTCCGTGCCCTCCTCCAGCGCCTGATCTCCCAGGACCACTGTCAGCGGCACCGCGGTGATGCCGTGCCGTTCCATCATCTGAGGCGGCAGGTAGGCCGTTGAATCGGTGACGATCGCGACATGGCGGGACATGAGCCGGAGGTTACCTGCCGGAGCGGGGGCACGGCAGCCCGGGATCGATCTTCTGATCATTTCCGGTCCATCAGGCGGCGCGAGCCGACCCACATCGACATACCCGCAGCATGTCCGGACATCCACGATCACATGCCCGCGCTGTCCCACCTGCCGGATCCGCCCGCGCCCGCCGCGCCACCGGCCCCGCCGAGCACACCCGCACAGGCCGAACCGAGGCTTAGTCCAGCCGGGCGGGGCGCCCCGCCGGTGCGGTCAGTTCGTCGTCTCCGGTCTGGCCGACTTCTGCCACGGATAGGGCGAGCGCAGTCGCGGGTCAGGAGAGGTCAGCGACGGCGGCTGCTCGGCGTCAGCGCCACTCCGGTCGTGTCCGGTCCGTCCGGTCTCTCCGGTCTGCCCACCGGGAGACGACGTCTCGCCACCGGGAGACGACGTCTCGTCGGTGGTCCAGTGGCGCAGGGCCCCCGCCTCCACGTCGATCTGCGCGTTGAGCGCTGCCAGATCGTCGTCGGCGAACTGCCTCGCACGGTCCCGCGCCGCCCAGCGCAGTGATTCCGCGGAGTGCGTGATCCGCTCCGTGCGCTCCTTGAGACCCGGCAGCAGAGTCGCCACCGTCGCCCGGTCCGGTTCGCGCTCCAGCCGCTTCAGATCGCTGTCGAGTTCGCGGGCGTGCGCGCTCAGCCGCTGGAAGAGACCCAGCGACTCCGAGAGTGAGGCGTCTTCCGCGGCTCCGGCGTCCAAGGCGTCCTGGGTGGCGCGCATCGAGGTGCGCAGTGCGAGCCTCAGCTGTGCGAGCTCCCCCGGAACGCCTGGCTGGCCGTAGCTCTTCGCCCGCAGAGTGGTGTCCTCCACCGACCGGCGGGCCTGCGTGATCGTCCGGTCCACGCCTCGCTTGGCCGCGCGCACCGTCTTCACCCCCGCGTACACCCCGAGTGCGATGAACGCGAGGAACAGCAGCGTCAGGATCAGGATCACGGCTTCCACGAACGCCCCTCGGTCGTCGGATCGGCGGCCGGTGTGCAGCCGCCCCTACTACCGTAAACGGAACGGGCAGGTTGGGGGTTCCGATGGAACCCCCAACCTGCCCGTAGGGGAAAGCCCTGGTTCAGGGGAGAGCCCTGGGCCGGTGGCAGGTCCCTGGGGCGCCTGCTCGGGACGCCCCGGGAGCCGCGTCAGGCCGGGACGATGTTGACGAGCTTCGGTGCCCGCACGATCACCTTGCGGATTCCGGCCCCGCCCAGCGAGGCGATGACGTTCTCGTCGGCCAGTGCCAGTGCCTCCAGCTCCTCGTCCGAGATCGACGGGGAGATCTCCAGACGCGCCCGGACCTTGCCCTTGACCTGAACCACGCAGGTCACGGTCTCGTCCACGACATAGGCCGGGTCGGCGACCGGGAAGTCCTGGTGGACCACGGACTCGGTGTGGCCCAGCCGGCGCCACAGCTCCTCCGCCACGTGCGGTGCCAGCGGCGCGATCAGCAGCACCAGCCGCTCGGCCACGGAACGCGGCAGCGGGCCGCCGGCCTTGGTCAGGTGGTTGTTCAGCTCGGTGACCTTGGCGATGGCAGTGTTGAAGCGCATGCCCGCCATGTCCTGGCCGACTCCTTCGATGGCCTTGTGCAGGGCCCTCAGGGTGTCCTCGCCCGGCTCGGCGTCCACGACGGTGACCTCACCGGTCTCCTCGTCGACGATGTTGCGCCACAGTCTCTGCAGCAGCCGGAACTGGCCGACCACCGCGCGGGTGTCCCAGGGGCGGGACACGTCCAGCGGCCCCATGGCCATCTCGTACAGGCGAAGGGTGTCCGCGCCGTACTCGCCGCAGATCTCGTCGGGCGTCACGGCGTTCTTGAGTGACTTGCCCATCTTGCCCAGGACCCGGCTTACCTTCTCGTCGCCGTGGTAGTACGCGCCGTCGCGCTCCTCGACCTCGGCCGCCGGGACCGCAATCCCGCGGCTGTCACGGTAGACGAAGGCCTGGATCATGCCCTGGTTGTACAGCTTGTGGAACGGCTCCGACGACGAGATGTGCCCCAGGTCGTGCAGCACCTTCGACCAGAAGCGGGCGTACAGCAGGTGCAGCACCGCGTGCTCGGCGCCTCCGACGTACAGGTCGACACCACCGGTGGGCTGACCCTCGCGCGGCCCCATCCAGTACTGCTCGATCGCCGGGTCGACCAGCTGCCGGTCGTTGCGCGGGTCCAGGTAACGCAGCTCGTACCAGCAGGAACCGGCCCAGTTGGGCATGGTGTTGGTCTCGCGGCGGTACTTCCGCGGGCCGGCGCCGTCCCCCAGGTCCAGGGTGACGTTCACCCAGTCGGCGTTCCGGGACAGCGGGGTCTCCGGCTGGGTGTCGGCGTCCTCCGGGTCGAAGGTGCGCGGCGAGTAGTCGTCGACCTCCGGCAGTTCCAGCGGCAGCATCGACTCGGGCAGCGCGTGGGCGATGCCCTCCTCGTCGTACACGATGGGGAAGGGCTCGCCCCAGTACCGCTGGCGGCTGAACAGCCAGTCACGCAGCCGGAAGTTGACGGTGCCCTCGCCGACGCCGCGCTCCTGCAGCCACTCGGTGATCCGCGCCTTGGCCTCGACGACGCCCAGGCCGTCCAGCGAGATCGCGTCGTTGGCGGAGTTGACCAGCTTCGCCTCGTACGAGGCGAACGCGTCCTCCCACTCCGACGGGTCCAGGCCGCGGCCGTCCGAGGGTTCGACGACGCAGCGCATCGGCAGCTCGAAGGCGCGCGCGAAGGCGAAGTCGCGCGCGTCGTGCGCCGGAACGGCCATGATCGCGCCGGTGCCGTAGCCCATCAGGACGTAGTCGGCGATGAAGACGGGGACCTTCTCCCCGCTGACGGGGTTGGTCGCGTAGGCGCCGGTGAAGACGCCGGTCTTGTCCTTGGCCTCCGCCTGGCGCTCCACGTCGGACTTGGCGGCTGCCTGCTTGCGGTACGCGGTGACCGCCTCGGCCGGGTTCGGGTGGCCACCGGTCCACACCGGGTGGGTACCCTCCGGCCAGGCGGCGGGAATGATCCGCTCGACCAGTTCGTGTTCGGGTGCCAGCACCATGTAGGTGGCCCCGAACAGCGTGTCCTGGCGGGTGGTGAAGACGGTGATGTCCCCGGCCCCGTCGACGGGGAAGTCGACGCGCGCACCCTCGGAACGGCCGATCCAGTTGCGCTGCTGCAGCTTGATCGCCTCGGGCCAGTCCAGCCCGTCCAGATCGTCCAGCAGCCGGTCCGCGTAAGCGGTGATACGCATGTTCCACTGGCGCAGCTTGGCCTTGAAGACGGGGAAGTTGCCGCGCTCTGAGCGACCGTCGGCCGTGACCTCCTCGTTGGCCAGCACGGTGCCCAGTCCGGGCGACCAGTTGACGGGGGCGTCCGAGGCGTACGCCAGGCGGTACTCCCCGAGCACGTCGGCGCGGTCCGCAGCGCTCAGGCCGCTCCACTCACGTCCGCCGGGCAGAGGACGCTCACCGCTCTCGAACTGGGCCACCAGCTCGGCGATCGGACGGGCACGGTCGGCTTCGGTGTCGTACCAGGAGTTGAAGATCTGCAGGAAGATCCACTGGGTCCACCGGTAGTAGTCCGAGTCGATCGTCGCGAAGGAGCGGCGCTTGTCGTGGCCCAGGCCCAGACGGCGCAGCTGGGCCTTCATGTTCTCCATGTTCGCCTCGGTGGAGGCGCGCGGGTGGGTGCCCGTCTGCACGGCGTACTGCTCGGCCGGCAGGCCGAAGGCGTCGAAGCCCAGGGTGTGCAGGACGTTGTGCCCGGTCATCCGCTGGTGGCGGGCGTAGACGTCGGTGGCGATGTAGCCCAGCGGGTGCCCGACGTGCAGACCCGCACCCGAGGGGTACGGGAACATGTCCATGATGAACCTCTTGGGGCGGGCGGCCGATTCGGTGCCGTCCGCCAGGTCACCGCTCGGGTTCGGGGCCTCGTAGGTCCCCTCGGCGTCCCAGAAGTCCTGCCAGCGTGCCTCGATGTCGGCGGCCATCGCTGCCGTGTAGCGGTGCGGCGCGGCCACCTCGGCCGCGGTGTTCGTCTCGCTCATGATCCTCAAAGCTCCATCGATCGTCATCTGCCGGCACCCACGTCCACGGACACACGTCCACGGAAACGAAAAATCCCCTCGCACAGGAGGGGACGCCGCGCCGAGTCCGACCAGGCATTCTCACCGGCCGGGAATGATCAGCGCGGCTCGCTAAGCAGAAGGCGTACGGCACGCATGGCGTCAGGGTACCGCACGGGCCCGGCGCACCGCCCGGCAGATGCGCCGCCAGAAACTCCCACAGCTCCCGCCGCCATGAGGCGCGGGGCGGGCCGCCCGCCACTCGCACCGCCCCGGCGGCCCGTTCGCTCGACCGCGCCCAGCGGGGGCCCGCCCGCACCCCGCGGATCCGGCAGGCCCCGCCGCACACCCGCCGGAAGCCGGTTCCGAGGGCCGGCAACGGCCGCGGCCGACCTCGTCGACGACCAGGGCCGGGTACGGGCACACGAAGAAGCGGGCCATCCGATCCGGATGACCCGCTTTCCCACTGTGGAGCTAAGGAGAATTGAACTCCTGACCTCCTGCATGCCATGCAGGCGCTCTACCAACTGAGCTATAGCCCCGTGCTGTTCGCCGCCCGGTTTCCCTGGCGACATCGAGAACATTACACGGTCTCCCCGGCCCATCAAAAATCGTTTCCAGCTCGAACCGTTTTGTCCGTTTCTCGCCGCCCTGACCAGCGGTTGCGGGTTGTGGACGACGACGCGGCGTCAGGCGGTGGCGAACGAGTAGAACCTCTTGAGGGTGCAGTGCTCCTCCAGGAGCCGGCCGTAGATCGGCTCCCCCTCGAGTTCCCGGTACGTCTCGATGGGATCGCCTTTTATGATCAGCGCCCGCGCGCATTCCTCGCACCAGTACTGGAACTCGGCGTTGACCGGATCCATGTCCCTGACGATGGGCGTACCGCTGCCGCACCAGTCGCACTTCCGCCTGTGTGCACCCATCCGGTCAGCTCCGCGGGTGGCCGCAGCCCACGCCGCAGGGGCGGGTTCCGGCGATGGGGCGGGCGCTGCGGGGGCGAGGAGATACGTCGGCACCAAGGGGCGGGCCCGGGGCCCTTACGCGGCTCGCAGGCATCGCGTTCCCTCCCGATCGGTCCGTCGCCCCCTCCGGCGCTCCGATTCTGCCATGAGCCCGCAAGAGGGTCAGCCCGATCAGCGCCCCACCACTGCCCGTCGTCCTGAACGGAGCGGGCGGGAAAGACCGGCGCACCTGCGAAGACGTCCCTGGTGGGCCTTGTCCGCCCTTGTTCCTGGCGGCCTGGGGCAGTTGGAGCGCGGACGGCGCGAGTCGGCGCGCAGGTGCAGCGCAGTGGCCGAAAAAAGATCCCGCCCCCTACTGGGGACGGGATCTTGACTGTGGAGCTAAGGAGAATTGAACTCCTGACCTCCTGCATGCCATGCAGGCGCTCTACCAACTGAGCTATAGCCCCGCTGTCCGCTTTTCCCGCGTTTCCGCGCTGCGAACAAGAAGAACTTTAGCCTGCGACGAGCCGGAAAGTGAAATCCGGCCCCTCAGCCGCCTTCCGAGCGGACCGCCGGGCGCGAGGAGCAGCCCGTCACACGCGACTCCCGGGCCGCCCGGTTCACCCCTCCCGCAGGAGTGCCGCCCGTGCGAGTCCGGTCCTCGGCCGTCACGATCGGACGCGAGCCCCAGGATCCGGACCCGGCGGCCTCGGTACGGGGCATCCCTCAGTCGTCGTCCCCGAGAACGGGTTCGGGGAGCGTCCCGGCGTTGTGTTCGAGGAGGCGCCAGCCGCGCGCTCCCTCGCCCAGCACGGACCAGCAGCAGTTGGAGAGGCCGCCGAGGCCTTCCCAGTGATGCGCCTCCAGTCCGAGCAGACGGCCGATGGTCGTACGGATGGTGCCACCGTGGCTCACGACGACGAGCGTGCCCGCGTCGGGCAGCTTGCCGGCGTGCTCCAGTACGACAGGGGCGGCGCGGTCCGCGACCTCGGTCTCCAGCTCGCCGCCTCCCCTGCGTACGGGCTCACCGCGTTTCCACGCGGCGTACTGCTCGCCGTACTGCCCGACGATCTCCTCGTGCGTGAGGCCCTGCCAGGCACCCGCGTACGTCTCGCGCAGCGCGGAGTCGTGGGAGACGGCGAGCCCGGTGACCGAGGCGAGCTCGGCGGCCGTGGCCGCTGCCCTCCGCAGGTCGGACGCCACGATGGCGTCCGGCTGCAGCGAGGCGAGCAGCCGGGCCGCGCGGCGAGCCTGGCCGACACCGGTCTCCGTGAGCTCGATGTCCGTGGAGCCCTGGAAGCGGCGCTCGAGATTCCACGCCGTCTGGCCGTGCCGCCAGAGGACGATCCTGCGGCCCCTGCCGCTGCTGCTGCCGTTCAGCTCAGGTCCCCTTCCGTGCCGCCGTTGAGCTGGGCGTGCTCCTCGGCCTTGCCCCGCGTCCTGACCGCGTCCTCGGGGAGGGCGATCTCGGGGCAGTCCTTCCACAGGCGCTCGAGCGCGTAGAACACGCGCTCCTCGCTGTGCTGGACGTGGATCACGATGTCGACGTAGTCGAGGAGGATCCAGCGGGCGTCCCGGTCGCCCTCACGGCGCACCGGCTTGGCGCCGAGCTCCTTCAGCAGCCGCTCCTCGATCTCGTCGACGATCGACTTGACCTGGCGGTCGTTGGGAGCCGAGGCCAGCAGGAAGGCGTCGGTGATCGACAGCACATCACTGACGTCGTAGGCGATGATGTCGTGCGCGAGCCGGTCGGCCGCCGCCTGGGCGGCGGTGCTGATGAGCTCGATGGAGCGGTCCGTGGCGGTCACATGCAGGCTTTCGTCGGCGGTCGGATTCGACCTCTAGGGTCTCACGGACCGCCGACAGCCCTTACGACGTCTGCTCGGGGATCTTGTAGTCCTGCCCGAGCGCGACGGAGATGTCGGCGTTCGCGGCCGGATCTCCCTTCCTGACGGCGCTCTCCGGCAGGCCGAGTGTCTTGGCGACCTCGACCGCCTTCGCCTTGTCCTCCGCGGTCGCGTAGACCACCTGGGACGAGGCTGCGGTCTCCGCCTTGCCGCTGTCGACGAAGGCGTAGCCGCCGTTGACGAGCTGGACCCTGGCGTACTCCGTGCCCTTGGTGTTCCCGGTCGCGTTCCTGATGCCGACGCGCACCGCCGCGCCCTGGTCGGGGGCCTTGACCCTGCCTCCCAGCACGTCCTTCACGACGTCCTCGGTGGCCTGGTCGGTGAGCGTCCCGTCGCTCTGCACCGGGAGCAGCTCCGTCTTGTAGTCCCCCACCTTGGCGTGCCCGGCGAGTTTCGCCAGCGAGGCGCCCAGGTCCTGCTCCGGGAGGGACGGGTCCAGGATCTGGGCGAGTGTCTCGATGGTGACGGTGGCGGCCTTCGGGTCCTCCGAGAGCTTGCGCAGCACGCCCCGCATGACCTGGCCGAAGCGCATCAGCTGCTTGGTCTGCGGTTCGCCGGTGGCCTGGTAGGTGGCGTAGGCGACGGCCATCGGGCCGCTCAGCGTCTGCGCCTCCCCCTTGTTCACGAGAGGCTCGGCACCCTTCTTGGTGTCGGGCACGGCCGTGTCCGTGTCGACTTCGATGTTCCCGACGAGCTCGACGAGGTTCTCGAGGTAGGGCGTGTCCAGCCGCCAGGTGCCGCTGATGCTGGTGCCGAGCAGCGCGTCGATCGACTCGCGCGTGCCGGCGGAGCCGTCGTCGTCGACCGACTTGCCGAGTGTGGTGGTGGATCCGTCGTCCGCGGCCACCGCCAGCGAGTTCGGCAGCAGGACGGTGGTGCCCTGCTTGGTGGTGACGTTGTCGACGAGCAGCGCCGTGGAGGTGCCGCCCTTCTTGGTGTCGTGCAGGTGGACGACGATCACGTCCCGCTTCTGTGCGCCCGCCGCGACGTCGCTCTGCCCGTCCTGGCCGGCGACCCCGGGGATCTTCCCGGCGAACCAGAGGTATCCCGCGCCGCCCACGACCACGAGAACCACGACGACTATGAGCGCGACCATCCGGTTGCGCCCGCGTCGGCGCGCCTCCTCGCGGCGCTCGCTGCGGCTCTCGGTGAACTTCAGCCAGTCGATGACATCTTCGGAGTCCTCGTCGGGCTCCTCGATGAACGAGAACTGCTCGGTGCGGTAGTCGCGGTCGGCACGCCGCTGACCGGGGACGGCCGGCTCCGCAGGAGGCTCGGTGTCGCGTCGCTGCTCAGGCACCGGAGGCGGTGGCGCGGCGGCGGGAGCGGCGGGGGCCTGGGGGGCGTTCCACTGCTGGGTGGAGCCGTCCGCCGGGGGCACTGCTCCCGTGTCCTGGCCGTAGGGGTCGTAGGCGCCGTGACCAGCGTCGTACCCGTACCCCTGTCGCTGGTCCTGCTGCGACTGGTAAGGGTCGTACTGCTGCTGCCCGTCGGCGTACGGGTCGTAGCCGTAACCCTGCTGGGCCTGGCGGGACTCGTAGGGCGTGTAGGACTGCTGGGGCTGCTGGGGCTCCTGCGCGTACGGGTCGTACTGCTGGCCCTGCTGCTGGTAGACCGGCTGCCCGTATGCGTCGTAGCCGATGATCTGAGGCTGCTGATACGGGTCGTACGGGTTCTGTCGGTCGTTCACAGGTGCCCCTTTCCGTGGCTCACTCGCCGCGGTACAGCTGGCGCTTGTCGATGTAGCGGACCACGCCGTCGGGCACGAGGTACCAGACGGGCTCGCCCTCGGCGACCCTGGCGCGGCAGTCCGTCGACGAGATCGCCAGGGCCGGCACCTCGACGAGGGAGACCCCGCCCTCGGGCAGCCCGTCGTCCGTCAGCACGTGGCCGGGCCGTGTCACACCGATGAAGTGGGAGAGCGAGAAGAGCTCCTCGGCGTCGCGCCACGTCAGGATCTGGGCCAGGGCGTCGGCGCCGGTGATGAAGAAGAGGTCCGCGTCACCGTGGGCCGCCCGAAGATCCCGCAGCGTGTCGATCGTGTACGTGGGACCGCCCCGGTCGATGTCACTGCGGCTGACCGAGAACTGCGGGTTGGACGCCGTGGCGATGACGGTCATCAGGTAGCGGTCCTCGGCAGGGGACACCTGCTTGTGGCTCTTCTGCCAGGGCTGCCCGGTCGGGACGAAGACGACCTCGTCGAGGTGGAAGTGAGCGGCCACCTCGCTGGCCGCCACCAGATGTCCGTGATGGATCGGGTCGAACGTCCCGCCCATCACGCCGAGTCGGCGCTTGGCGCGGCCGGTAGGCACTTCCTGCTCTCCCATGCGTGCAGACCCTACTGGTACAGCTGTTCGCCTCGGCCTCAGCGGTCCCTGTTGAACCGGGTGGTGATCCAGAGCAGGAGCAGCAGCGCGATGAACGCGCCACCACCGGTGACGTACGGGCTGAGGCTTTCGTGGTTACCACCCTGCTCGCCTTCGGAGGCGAGGGTGACCAGCTGGTGTGCGGTGCTCGAGAGGCTCATCTTCTGAGGGACCTATCCATCGGGAGTCGAAGAGGGAGACGTCGCGCACATCGTATGCGGGCGCCCTGGGCACGCTCACGCCGACTCAGTCGTTGTCGTCGTCGTTGCGGTATCCGCGCAGCAGGAACCAGGCGAGCAGGGCCGCTCCGACGAGGGAGACGAGCAGGACGATACGCAGGGTGTCGCCCGGCCCCTGGTCCTCGGACACGGTGGCGAGCAGGACGGCGGTGTGCGGCATTCAGGGCGCTCCTCAAAGTTATCCACAGCCCCCCGCATACCGTAGCGCCAGCACATACGCTGGCTTTTGCCAGGGGGACGAGCGACGTCTCGTACGAACAGGGGGCCATCCATGACCGATGCCGGCCACGAGAGCGTGCCGAGCAGACAGCGCAGGCGATTTCCCGGGATCTCCTCGCGTGCTTACGAGCATCCGGCGGACCGCTCGGCCTTGGTGGCCCTGCGGAGGCTGAGCGGCTTCGACACGGTGTTCAAGGCTCTGAGCGGCCTGCTGCCCGAGCGCAGCCTGCGTCTGCTCTTCCTGTCGGACTCCGTCCGGGTGAGCGATGCCCAGTTCACACATCTCAACGACATGCTGAGGGATGCCTGCTACATCCTGGACCTGCGGAAGGTCCCTCCGATGTACGTGAACCAGGATCCGCGGCCCAACGCCATGTGCATCGGGCTGGACGAGCCGATCATCGTCGTCACTACGGGGCTGGTGGAGCTGCTCGACGAGGAGGAGATGCGAGCAGTGGTGGGCCACGAGGTGGGCCATGCGCTGTCGGGCCACTCGGTGTACCGCACGATACTGCTCTTCCTCACCAACCTCGCTCTCAAGGTGGCGTGGATCCCGCTCGGGAACGTCGCGATCATGGCGATAGTGACGGCTCTGCGCGAGTGGTTCCGCAAGTCCGAGCTGTCCGCCGACCGGGCCGGCCTCCTGGTCGGCCAGGACCTGCGGGCCTCGATGCGCGGCCTGATGAAGATCGCCGGGGGCAATCACCTCCACGAGATGAACGTGGACGCCTTCCTCGCGCAGGCCGACGAGTACGAGAAGAGCGGCGATCTCCGTGACTCGGTGCTGAAGATCCTCAACGTGCTGCCTCGTACCCATCCGTTCACCACGGTCCGGGCGGCCGAGCTCAAGAAGTGGTCGGAGACCCGGGACTTCCAGCGCATCATGGACGGCCACTACCCCCGGCGCGACGAGGACAAGGACACGTCGGTGACGGACTCCTTCAGGGAGTCCGCGGCGCACTACGCCGACACGGTGCGCACCAGCAAGGATCCGTTGATGAAGCTGGTGGGTGACATCGCGGGCGGTGCGGGAGATCTCGGGGGCAAGCTCCGGGACAGGTTCACCGGTGGCGGCGGTTCGGGCAGCGGTGGCCCGTCCAGGGGCGGGGCGCGAGCCTCGGACACTACGGACGGGACCGAGGGGAACCGGTGGCGTTCGGACCCTGAGGAGCCGGGGTCGGGGAGCTGACCGCGAGAGCGCCGCAGAGCCCTGCCCTGGGCACCCCGGTGGCGTAGGGATCGGTACCGGCCGGCCCACGGCCGTCCGCCCGTTCCCCCGCCAGCAGTGGGCGCAGCACCGTTTCGGTCCCGGCCGAGCAGGACTGTGGGCCGGCCTGGACGTAGGCGGTCCGGACCTCCAGCCGGTGCAGCCGGATGTCCTCCCGGTCGAGCAGGAAGCGCAGCACCCGGCGCACGGTGAACAGCGATGCTCCGTCAGTCCGTCGGGGCCCTTCGGCAGCCGGCCTGAGTACGTAGGTGAAGGTGTGGTCGGACTCCACCTCCAGGGTGTCCGACCCCGCCTCTGCGTAGGAGAGCGTGCCGTTGACCCTGATGTCCGGGCTCGCCAGCTCCACCACGGCCGGGTCGAACCGCACGAGCCAGCCCGCGGCACTGTGCTCGCCGTCGTCGGCGGGTGCGGCCATGCTCCGGTCGAACTGTTCGGTCTGGTCCGGGTCGAGCAGCCTGCCGACGGGCCGGACGACACCACCGGTCAGGACGTCGGGGTCGAGCGAGGAGCTCACCAGGTAGTCCTTGACCGTGGCCAGGGCGATGGTCACCTGACCGTCCGAGAAGTTCTTCGTTCGCCGCACGGGCGGGAAGTTGATGCCCGAGGCACCGGTGCGGTGTCCAACGGCGGGACCGTCGGCGAGGAGTGTCCCGGGGGCCGCGGCCGGGACAGGTCCCCGGGGGGCGAGCGGGACGACGGTCGTCCGCAGCGGTTCGGCACGCCTGCCGACGGGGGCCGGGTAGGGGTTGCGGAAGCCCATGTAGACGGCGGCCGCGAAGGCCAGGGCGATCAGCAGGACGAGGGCGATGCCGGCCCTGGAGCGGTGCCGCCTGACGCTTCGGCCGCCGGGGAGGGAGCGTACGGCGCGCGCGTGATCGCCCATGCGCTCCACGGCGGAGAACTCCTGCAGCCTGGCAGCGCGCACAAACGATTCGTCGAAGACGAGTGAGCGGTACTCGTCCTCGCCGCCCGAGGGGTTCTCGGGCGGGCCTTCCGGCGGTTCTCCGCGGCCTGTCATGACTTCTCCCGTTCTCCGCGCCACCGGCGGGAGCTGGCGCTGGGATCCACCTCGGCCGTTCGGAGCCGGGCGGACCTGTCCGTCACGGGTTCGACATATGGGCGAGTGGCTGGCCCTCTTCCCGGGGACGGGGGCGGGAGGAGGGGTCAGACGGTCATACCTTCAGGTTCGGTCGATCGCCCTCAAGGTAAACGCCCCGCAGGTGGGAGCGCAGGTGGAGCGCCGCCGGGAGAGGGGCTCACCGCAGGCCGGCGTTCGGGAGTCCGGCAGCCCCGGCAGCGGCCGCCGGCGAGGACGGAAGCACCGGCAGGCCCGGCAGGACAGACCTCGGCCCGGCGGGGTCCAGCTCCCGCCGGCACACACGGGGAGGAGGCGGGATTCCGCCCGACGGGGCGTACGAGGCACGGGCAGGGCAGCAACGGAGGCACCACAGCCCACGCGGGCCCGGGAGAGCGGGCAGCCTCACTGATCACCGACGACCGGCTGTCCCCCCGCGGACGGCAGCGCGCCCCCGCCGGACGCGGCCGGACGCGGAGAGCGGGTATCCGATGAGACGTCACCGCGCCGGGGCTCCGGCGGAGCCCGGGACACGCCGCTCTCGCCGGACTCGCTGGCGACGGCCCGGCACAGTGCAGGGACGGCTCAGCACAGTGGCGGCGACGGCCCGGCACAGTGCGGGGACGGCCCAGCACAGTGGCGGCGACGGCCCAGCAGAGTGCGGGGACGACCCGGCACAGTGCGGGGACGGCTCAGCACAGTGGCGGCGACGGCCCAGCAGAGTGCCGGGGGGACGGCTCAGGGGGTGCGGGGGACGGCGGAGACCGCCGGACGGGAGGCCTCGGCAGGGGACGGACGCGCCGCACCGGGCTCGTCCACCCCGCTGGTCACCGGCGGCGGCACCTTGTCCTCGCGGTCGCCCGCCGCACCGCGGTAGACGGCGCTGAAGGCCAGTGCCACCATCCCGATCCCCATCAGCAGAGCCAGGATCCAGGCGACCGGCCGATGCCAGCGCGCGGCACCCCGGTACGGGCGCAGAGAGCCGCCGTGAGGGCCGTACGGGCCGTCCGGCGGACCGTCGGGATCGTAGAGGTCGTCGAAGGGTCTCTCGCGGGCGTACAGACCTTCCGGCACGTAGTCGTCGTAGAGGTCGTCGTCCAGCGCGCCGCCGCCCGAGCGCGCCTTGCTTGCCTCCGCCTCGGCACGGGCCTGCGCGGCAGCCAGGAGACGCTCGACGGCGGTGGGTTCGTGGATCTCGGCGGACCTGATGAAGTCCTCGTCGAACACCACGGAGGCGAAGTCCTCGTCCGCGCCCCCGCGGTCGTCGTCGGGCTCCCAGCCGTCCGGGAACGGCCTGCCCCCCACGTCGTCCGGCACGGCTTCAGCGTAGCCCCGGCGGGACCGTTTTGGGCAGAGAGCCCGCAAAGTGGCCCGTTCCCACCGGGGGCGTCAGCGCGTGTGGCCGTCCCCGGTCACGATGTACTTCGTGGACGTGAGTTCCGGCAGCCCCATGGGCCCGCGGGCGTGCAGCTTCTGCGTGGAGATCCCGATCTCCGCGCCGAACCCGAACTGGCCGCCGTCCGTGAACCGCGTGGACGCGTTCACCGCGACCGTCGTGGAATCCACCAACTGGGTGAACCGGCGGGCCACGGCCTGCGAGGTGGTGACGATCGCCTCGGTGTGGCCGGAGGACCAGAGCCGGATGTGCGCCACCGCGGCCTCCAGGGACTCCACGACCGCGGCTGCGATGTCGTACGAGAGGTACTCGGTCTCCCAGTCCTCGGCCGTCGCCGCCACGACGGTGGCCTTGGAACCCTCGGCGTACCCGAGCACCCGCTCGTCGCCGTGGACCGTCACCCCCGCCTCGGCCAGGGCGTCCAGGGCCAGGGGAAGGAACTCGTCGGCGATGTCCTTGTGCACCAGGAGGGTCTCCGCGGCGTTGCAGACACTCGGGCGCTGAGCCTTCGAGTTGACCAGGATGTCGACGGCCATGGCGAGGTCGGTCCGGGCGTCGACGTACACGTGGCAGTTGCCCGTGCCGGTCTCGATGACGGGCACCGTCGACTCCTCCACGACGGTGCGGATCAGAGAGGCGCCGCCCCGGGGGATCAGTACGTCGACCAGGCCGCGGGCCCGCATCAGCTCTCGGACCGAGTCGCGGTTCTCGCCGGGGACCAGCTGCACCGCGTCCGCAGGCAGACCGGAGCCGCCCACCGCGTCGCGGATCACCCGTACGAGCGCCGTGTTCGAGGCATACGCGGAGGAGGATCCGCGGAGCAGGACGGCGTTGCCCGACTTGAGGCAGAGGGCGGCGGCGTCGACCGTCACGTTGGGCCTGGCCTCGTAGATGATGCCGACCACCCCGAGAGGCACCCGCACCTGGCGCAGGTCGATCCCGTTGGGGAGGGTGGAGCCCCGGACCACTTCGCCGACGGGGTCGGGAAGTGCCGCCACGTCACGCGTGTCGGCGGCGATGGCCCGGATGCGTTCCGGTGTGAGCGTGAGCCGGTCGACGACCGACTCGCTGGTCCCCGCCGCGCGGGCCTTCGCGACGTCCTCGGCGTTGGCCTCGACGATCTCCCCGGTACGCACCTCCAGCGCGTCCGCGATCGCCAGCAGCGCGTCGTCCTTCGCCGCGCGCGGAAGTGGCGCGATGTCGTCGGCGGCGGCACGTGCCCGGTAGGCGGCCTGAGCGACCGGGGACATGTTGTCGTACGGCGAGAGCGTGGTCATCCCCGCAGAGTAGTGCGCGCACCACGGGCGTCCGGCACGCATCCCGTGATACGAGACGGTCGCCGGACACGAGACGGTCGCGGGCACGCTGGGCCGCCGTACACGCGACGGTCGCGGACACGCGGGGGCCGCCGGACACCGAACGGTCGCGGACACGAGACGGTCGCGGACACGCGGGGCCGCCGGACATCAAGCAGTCGCGGACACTCAAGGTTCGCCGGACACGGAACAGTCGCGGATCAAGGCGTTCGCTGGGGACACCGGACAGTCGCGGACACGCAGCGGCCGTACCTGCCCGCGGCCACCGGTACGGCCGGCTCGGTCAGTACGGGTGGACCCCGACCGGCGCCGCCGGTGGCGGCCCGTAGCCCTCGGCGACGCGCAGGTGGTACGTCTCCCGGTCGATGACTTCCAGGCCCACGATCTCCCACGGGGGCAGCTTCGCGCTGGTGCGGTGCTCGCCCCACAGCCTGAGCGCCACCGCCGCCGCGTCGTGGAGGTCCCGGGCCTCCTCCCAGTAGCGGATCTCGGCGTGGTCGTTGGCGTAGCGGCTGGTCAGCAGGAAGGGGTGGTCGTGCGCCAGTTGCTCCAGCCCGCGTCTGACCTCCTTCAGGGGCGTCTCACCGCCGGACACGCTGAGGGTGATGTGCCACAGCTTGGAGCGGGTCCGTTCCTCGTCCGTCACCACCGGTTCCTGATCGAGGGTCTGGTCGGCCGGTGTGCCGACGAAGTCGGCCCCCGCTCCGACGCTGGTCAGGGCGCGGCTGCCCGTTCCGCGGGGCGGCGCCCCCGGGCGCGCTCGTCTCACCGGCGGCCTCCTGTGAATGTGTGGCTGTACTGACCCCTCTGTGTCCCCGAGACAAAGTTGACCAGCCCGAAGCCCGGTGTGGGGTGGTTTTCGTGAAGGTCTCCGCCCTGGGGCGGGACTTTGAGCCGTTTCAGGGGGTACTCGGGGGCGTCAGGACGACGAGATCGTCCCTGTGTACGACTTCGCGCTCGTAGGCGGGTCCGAGTTCACGGGCGAGGTCGCGGGTGGAGCGGCCGAGCAGTTGGGGGATCTCCTTGGCGTCGAAGTTCACGAGCCCGCGGGCGACCGCCGTCCCCGACGGGTCCCGCAGCTCGACCGGGTCACCGGCGGAGAACTCGCCCTCGACCGCGGAGATCCCGGCGGGCAGCAGGGAGGTGCGGCGCTCGACGACCGCCCGCACCGCTCCGTCGTCGAGGGTGAGCGCGCCCTGCGGGGTCGAGGCGTGGGCGAGCCAGAGCAGCCGGTCCGCGGAGCGGCGCCCCGTCGGGTGGAAGTAGGTTCCGGTCTCACGCCCCGCGAGGGCGTCCGCCACATGGCTCGCCGAGGTGAGCACCACCGGGATACCTGCGGCGGTGGCGATCCGGGCCGCCTCGACCTTGGTGACCATGCCGCCGGTGCCGACCCCCGCCTTTCCCGCGCTGCCGATGCTCACGCCCTCCAGGTCGGCCGGTCCCGTGACCTCGGCGATGCGGGAGGTGCCCGGCACGCTCGGATCCCCGTCGTAGAGGCCGTCCACGTCGGACAGGAGGACGAGGAGGTCGGCGTGGACGAGGTGGGCGACGAGAGCGGCGAGCCGGTCGTTGTCGCCGAACCGGATCTCGTCGGTGGCGACGGTGTCGTTCTCGTTGACGACGGGGAGCGCGCCCATCTCCAGCAGCTGGTCCAGGGTGCTGTAGGCGTTGCGGTAGTGGGCTCGCCTGCTGGTGTCGTCGGACGTGAGGAGCACCTGTCCCACCCGTACGCCGTAGCGGGCGAAGGAGGCGGTGTAGCGCGCCACGAGCAGGCCCTGGCCGACACTCGCCGCGGCCTGCTGCCGTGCCAGGTCCTTGGGCCTGCGGACCAGACCGAGTGGGGCGAGGCCCGCCGCGATGGCGCCGCTGGAGACGAGGACGACCTCGCGCTCGCCGCCGCTCCTGACCTTGGCCAGCGCGTCGACCAGGGCGTCCACCCGGTCGGCGTCGAGCCCGCCGGCCGCCGTGGTGAGGGAGGAGGATCCGACCTTGACGACGATCCTGCGGGCCCCGGTCACGCCCGGCCTGCCCACCGCCCCGTCACCGGAGGCCGTGCCCGCCGCGCCCTCTGTTCCCTCTGCCGCGCCTCGAGATTCCCTTGCCCCTGACACGTACGCCCGTCCCCACATCACGTCGTCCTGCTCGGTCGCCTCAATCTACGCGAGGCGGGATGCGCGCACCGCGCCGTCTCAGCTGCTGTCGCGGCCGTCCTCTACACGGCGTGACGGCCGGAAAAGCGCGACCGACATACGCCCGAATGGAGTCATTTACGTAATCTCCACCAGGCGTTCATCGGGCTACCCTCTTTACGTGACAGATGAACCGGCCCGCCAGAAGCGCGTCCTCCTCCGATCAGGCAAGAGCCCTTTCGATGTGGCCTCGCTCGAACAGTCCCTCCACAGAGACGTCTTCGCGACCAACGCGGGCAACCTGATCTTCAGCGATGCGGCGCACAAGCTGCTGACGACCCCGCGGGCCGAGGTCTTCTCGAACGGCATCCGCACCGACCCGTCGGCGGCGGCCCGGATCAACGAGGAGTTCGACGTCTTCGTCGTGCCTCTGGCCAACGCGTTCCGCCCGACGTTCGAGCGGCCCCTGAAGCGGATGACCCAGCTGATCAAGAAGCTGCGCATCCCGGTGGTCGTCCTCGGGGTCGGCGCGCAGGCGGATCTCAGGTACAACGCGGACCGGCTGAAGCCGATGGAGCCGACGGTCAGGGAGTTCGTCTCCGCGGTGCTCGACCACAGCGCGTCGATCGGTGTGCGGGGTGAGTTCACCGAGCAGTACCTGAAGAACATGGGCTTCCGGGACGTCGAGGTGATCGGCTGCCCCTCGATGTTCATGCACGGCGAGACGTTCACCCTCCAGAAGAAGGCCGAGTCCCTGACCGCGGAGTCCAGGATCTCGGTGAACGGCTCGCACAGCGCGGTGCGCTCGCACGGCCTCGACGCGATCATCCGGCAGGCCCACGCCCGCTATCCGCACCTGCGGTTCGTCGGGCAGAACCTCCTGGAGGCCGAGCTGCTCCACTGGCGGGAGACGGCGAACCCGATCGGCGCGCAGACCTCCATGCCGACCCATCCGTCGCACCCGATGTACCAGGAGGGCAAGGTCCGCATCTACGTCGACCCGGCCACCTGGATCGAAGAGCTACGCGCGTTCGACTTCTCCTTCGGCTCCCGCATCCACGGCAACATCGCGGCGCTGCTGGCCGGTGTCCCGAGCACGGTGCTCTGCAGCGATTCGCGCACCCTGGAGCTCTGCCGCTACTTCGGCATCCCGCACCGCAAGATCTCCGAGACCCCGAAGAACATCGACCCGGCGGAGCTCTACGAGGCGGCCGACTTCAGTGAGCTGGTCAACGGCCACAAGGAGCGCTTCCTCCGCTTCACCGGCTTCATGGAGAAGAACGGTCTGGAGAACACCTTCCACCACGGTGACAGGGGCAAGGCGTTCGACGCCCAGCTCGCCAAGCTGGCCCTGCCGCCCGCCGTCCGCCCGTGGACGGGGACGGATCCGGACGAGATGAGCAGCCGGTTCAGCTTCATGAAGCACCGGATGGACGAGCTGGCCGAACAGAACGCGCTGCTGCTCAGCCAGCTCCAGAAGAAGGCCGGCCCGGTGAACATCAAGGTCCAGCCGGGCCAGGGAGCCGCCGCCCTGCCGTCCGCCTACCGGCGTGCTCGGCGCGTGGTGGGGCGCCCCGTCCGCAGACTGCTGCGCCCGGAGTCGAACTAGGGGCCTCTCGTCTGGATCATGCCGGGCTCGTGTGCCCTGGATGCGCCGGACGGCCCCTGGGTGACCTGCTGGTCGGGCGGCCCGCATATCCGAGTCAGGCCTTGTGGGCACGTCCCGGCACGTGCAGGGTGGCGGCACGGAGTGTCCTGCGCGCCTTGCCCTTCAGCCGGCGCATGAAGGCGGCGGGCGACTGGGGGCCGGGCACATCGATCCGCTTGCGCCCGATCCACTCGGTCATGGTCAGCTCGTACCCCGACCTGGGCAGCACCGAGCCTTCCTCGAAGTGCGGGTAGACCAGGTACGGACGGCCCCTGAGCCCCTTGCGCACGAGCCTGGGACGCTTCTTCTCCGCCATGAACCGCAGGATGTCCAGGAGCAGGTCGAGTCGGCCCTGCGAGATGCAGATCAGCCGGAGCCTCTCGTGCACCTTGAGACGCCGGGCCAGCCCGGGTGTCCAGTAGGCCGCCAGCAGCGGGGCGGCGAGCTCCATCTTCTTCGCCCGGACCTCGTCGGACTGGCGCAGCAGGGCGGGGCCGAACTGAGGCAGCAGGGTGATGACGAAGGGGCGGACCATCAGCATGTCCCGCCGGGGCCCCGGCGGGACATGCTCGGCGATGAGCGCCGTCAGCGCCCGGGCCGAGTCGAAGCGCAGCAGATAGCTTCCGCTCTTCGTCACGTGCTTGCCGTCGTCGCGTCCCACGAGGTAGTAGCAGGTGTAGTCGGCGACGACGGAGACGCCGTTGCCGCGCAGGTACGCCTCCATGGTGAAGAGCGCGTCCTCACCCGTCCGCAGTTCCTCGTCGAACCTCATCCCGAGCCGCTCGAGGAGTTCCCTGCGGAACAGTTTCTGCGCGCTCAGGGTGAACTTGATGTTGGAGGAGTACAGGTCCGCCCGTTCGACGGTCTCCTTCCACATCGACTTCGCCGCACCGCGGTTGACGCCGACGACCTTTCCCAGCACCACGTCGGTGCCGGCCCGGTCGCCCATCGCGACCATGCGCTCCAGGGCTTCCTCACCGAAGTAGTCGTCCGCGTCGAGGAAGAAGACGTAGCGGCCACGGGCGAGGCCGAGACCGACGTTGCGCGGGCCGCTCGGACCGCCGGAGTTCTCCTGCCGGACGACGCGCATGTCGATGGCGGTCCGGGCGGCGAACTCCTCCAGGTACTCCCCCGTGCCGTCGGTCGACCCGTCGTCCACGGCCACGATCTCCATCCGTCCGGCCGGGAGCGTCTGGGCTTCGACGGACTCCAGGCAGCGGATCAGATAGGGCATCGCCTCGTAGGCCCCGATGATGACGGTCACATCTGGTGCGGTGCTGTTCATCTCTCCCCGGTTCGCACATAACTCATCGATCAGGAGAAACGATAGAACGACGGCACGTGCCCCGCTCCATGCACGTACGCGCCGAACGGCCCGTACGTTCCCCTCCCTGAGGAGGAGACGGACGAGCCGTTCAGGAGGTTGCGTCGCCGGGCGGACAGCTTTCGAACAATTGGATGACAGCCGGATTACAGCCGTTCGTCACCTTCGCGCGCCGGGCCGCCGCCGTCGTTTCTCACAGCTCCGGGGACCCAGGGGTCAGCGGACGGCCGAGGGGCCGGTACCGATCTCGGCGTCGGACTCCGGTACCGCGGGCGTGTCCGGGTCGATCGCCGCATCGACGACGGCGGCGATCTCCGCCTCGCCGTCGCCCGCGCCACTGGTGGCCGACTCGGCGTCGGGCAGGGGGGCGGTGGGCTGCGGCCCGCCCAGACGCTGGGCGACCCCGGCGTTCCGGGCTTCGGCCTTCGCCGCGAGGGCGTGGACGGCCGCGTTGAACTGTTCCATGGACGTCGGCTCGTCCGGGCCCAGGAGGTAGGTCTTCAGCTCGTGCCGGGCCTCGGCCAGCGGGTCCGCCGCCGGGTCGGTCACCGACCGCAGCAGTTCGTCGATCTGCGCGGCGTCGTTGGACAGGATGACAGCCGCCCGTACGGCGGTGTTCTGACGCTTGAACTCCTCGGCGCCGATCTGCGCCGAGTCGGTCACCGCGTACGGCTTGCCGCTGGCGATGAAGTCGGACACCACGCTGGAGATGTCCGAGACCATGGCGTCGGACTGGTTGAAGCAGTCGTACAGCTTCGGCTGGGCGCCGCTCACCGTCTTGTGCTCCCACCAGCCGAAGGAGCGCCAGTAGGCGTCGTTCCACTCGGCGCGCAGGGTGGCGATCTCCGCCTGCCGGGCGGGGTCCGCCAGCGAGACCCTGGACTCCTCGGACTCATCGCCCCCGGCGCGGCCGGGCTGCGACAGGTCCGCCAGACGCGCCTTGATGCGGACGAGCTCCGCCTTGGCGGCGCCGTGTGCGGCGGAGGCGGACGAGGCTTCCTTCGCCCAGCGCGGGTCGGCTGCCCGGTCCTGCGCGGCCTTGGTGATCAGGGCCTTGATCCGGGCGTTGACCGCCTTGGCCTGGGCGCTGCGGATGCCGGTGAAGGGGTGCGGCTTGTAGATGACCCGGACGGGGTTGTCCGCGGCCAGCAGCCGGCGGACGATGTTCTCCCCGGCCAGCAGCAGTGAGGTGTTCCCGGGGTTGTCGTCCCAGCCCTCCCAGGTGGGGGCGTAGAGGACCGTCGGGATGGGGTTCCTGGTGGTGCCGGTCCAGCTCTCGATCGGCGCCAGCTGCGGCCGCCCCACCTCGACGATGTCCTCGTCCCGGATGCCGACGTCGGCCAGGGCGTACCGGTCCCGGCCCGCACGGCCGGCCGTCCACACCTCGTCGTACACCTTGGAGTACGGGTTGACGCTGGCGAGCTTGTCGCTGTCGCCGTGGCCGATGAAGACGTGCTTCATGGTCGGGACGCGCAGCATGTGGATGTTCTTGCCGACGTTGGCCGGATACAGGCACACACGGACGGTGGAGAGGTTCAGGTTCATGAGGTGGGTGCCGGCGGGCACGCAGATCACGGGTACGGACGTGTCCGCGAGCTGCGAGACCAGGTTCCGCTCACGCATGATGATCAGCGGCCGGCCCTCGACGGCGGCCATCGTGTCCAGCCACATGTTGCCCTGGTAGGCGGATTCGTTGGAACCCGAGAAGTAGAGCACCACGGTCGGCTGGTACTCGCCGAGCCATGTGTCCAGCGCCTTCAGCACGGCGGGGGCCGAGGGCGCCCTGCGGCTGCGGCGCAGGTACGGGACGAGCAGGGCGTTGTAGCCGACGGCCAGGACCAGCGTGATGCCCGCGCCCACGTACCCGATGACGTCCTCACCGGTGCCGGCGGCGAGGAGGACACCCACCACGGCCGGAAGGTCCAGGTGCAGCATCTTCTCGCTGGCGCGGTGCAGCAGCGCGCGCGGCGGGGCGTCGGGGATGCGGACGGCGTGCAGGTCCACGTTGCGGGTGACGATCGGCAGGCTGCGCCGCAGCCGGATCAGCGTGGTCAGGGCGCCGTGGGGTGCCTGCAGCCCGTAGAAGACGAGGAAGCAGGCGACGGCCGCGTAGAAGAGCGGCTCCTCGGCGAGGTCCAGCCGGGCCAGGAGAAGGATGACCATCAGCTGGCGGAGCAGGAAGCGGATGGGCAGTCCCGCCCGCACCTTTCCGAGCCGGTTGACCAGATAGCTGCCGCGCTGGTGCAGGTACCAGTCCGCGACGTACGTGACAGCCGTGGCCGCCGCGAAGAACCAGAGATCGGGGAGAAGGGCGGCGATCATGACGCAGGGATAGCCCAGCACCATCAGTATCGCTGCCGCCAGTTCTGACCTACTGCCCACACGGGCCAGGCGGATGGCTGTCGAAATCACGAAGAACCTGCTCCTGGGGGTGCCGGTTGTTTCACGTATAGAGGGAATTGTGAAGATGCGGCTTCACGCACTCGGGCCTCCGGATTCACCGAATCGGTGATCCCAGAGGCCCGTAAAAGTACATTTGTCAAGAATTATTACACATCTTCTTGACGGTCCAGGACCGAGGCCAGCGCCTGCTCGAATCCCGATGCCTCGGTGACGTCCGCGGTCGGGTCCTGCTGGCGTACGTCGATGACGTGTCCGGTCATCGCGGACAGGAGCACGTCGAGGGAGGTACGCGCCACGGCCTCGGAGGAGAGCAGCGAGCCCTCCGGCTCCTGGCCGAACGCCTTGGTCCGCATGGGCGTCGCCGTGCGCTCCGGGTTCACGCAGTTGACCCTGATGCCCTCGCCCGCCCACTCGTCGGCCAGTGCCTGGGTGAGGTTCACCATGGCGGCCTTGGTGGAGGAGTAGAGGCTGTACTCGGCGCGGCCGCGGGTGTAGCTGCTGGATGTGTAGAGGAGCAGCTGCCCCTGCGTCTCGGCCAGGTACTTGTACGAGGCCCGGGCGATCTGCACGGGGGCCAGGTAGTTGACGTTGAGCGCTTCCTGGATCGTCGAGTTGTCCGTCTCCGCGAGCTTGCCGATACGCAGCACACCCGCGGTGTTGATCACGTAGTCGACGCGGCCGGTCTCGGCGTAGGCCTTGGAGAGCGCCTCGTCGATGTGCTCGGGGTTCTCGACGTGGGTGCCGGTGGTGGAGCGGCCCAGCGCGTAGACACTGGCGCCGTACTGCTCGGCCAGCGTGGCGATGTCGGCACCGATGCCGTACGACCCGCCGAAGACGACCAGCGTCTTGCCCGAGAGCAGCTCCCGGTAGGCGGCCTCGTCGGCCTGGCGCGGGGCGGCGGTGGAGGCCAGCTGGAAGAGCTTGTCGGTGATGAAGACGTCGACCGGCTGGGTCACCTTCATGTTGTACTCGTCGCCCGCGACCACGTAGATCGGCACGTCGGGGAGGTACCGAAGGACGACCGAGCAGTCGTCGGTGGCCTGGAAATTCGGGTCGCCGGCCGCGACTTCGTACGCCTTGCGGATCGTGGAGAGCTTGAACGCCTGGGGGGTCTGCCCACGGCGCAGCCTGGAGCGGTCGGGGACGTCGGTGATGAACTCGCCGTCCTCGCCGTGCGTCCGGGTCACGATGATCGTGTCGGCGGACGGGATCGCCACGTCGACCGCCTGGTAGCGGTCGAGGGCGTCGACACAGTCCTTGATGACTCGCTGTGACAGGAGCGGACGGACCGCGTCGTGGAAGAGGACGTTGCGGTCCTCACCCTCCGCGAGCCCTTCGCCGAGGGCGGCGATGGCGCGCTCGGTCGTCTCGTTCCGGGTGTTGCCACCCTCGATGATCTTGATGACCTTGGTCAGCCCGGCCTTGGCGACGATCTTCTCGACGTCGGGCACGAAGCCCGGCGCCATCAGCACGATGACGTCGTCGATGCCCTCGGCGTTCTCGAAGATGGTCAGCGTGTGCTCGATGACTGCCTTACCGGCGATCTTCAGCAGCTGCTTGGGGATCGACAGACCCACACGCTGGCCGGTTCCACCGGCGAGCACGACCGCTGTGGTCCGGGGCTTGGCTTCATGCGGCACAGACACAGACGACCTACCTTGTGACGACAGGGGGGAACAGTGTGATGGTCGCACTCTCCGTGACCGTCTCGCAAGGCGGACGTTTACCGGCGCTTGCCTGTGGGAAACCCGCAGTTCACCGCCTGGCCAGGGGTGTTGCCTCCTCCGAGGCATGTACCCGGAGTGACAGACTCCACAGACGTCTTACGCGATTCCCACAAGGCCGACCCGCACCGCACCGCCCCTGACCTGGACATTTCCTCCGGTCCGGCCGTCTCCCCGCAGCGCGGGGGACGGCCGGACCCAGCCGGTCACGTGTCCGGGGCGCAGCCTAGAAGGGGTCGAACTCGTCGTACTCGCGCTGCGCGGCGTCCCGCTCGGACTCGCGCTCGCGGCGGCGCTGGGCCGCGGGGCGCGGGGCCTCCATACGGTGGTCCTCACCACGGCGGCCCAGCATCTCGGCACCGGCGGCCATCGTCGGCTCCCAGTCGAAGACGACGGCGTTCTCCTCGGGGCCGATGGCCACGCCGTCACCGGCCTGGGCGCCGGCCTTGCGGAGCTCGTCCTCGACACCGAGGCGGTTCAGGCGGTCGGCGAGGTAGCCGACGGCCTCGTCGTTGTTGAAGTCGGTCTGACGGATCCAGCGCTCGGGCTTCTCGCCGCGGACCCGGTAGATGCCGTCCTCCTCGACCGTCACCGTGAATCCGGCGTCGTCGACGGCCTTGGGCCGGATGACGACCCTGGTCGACTCCTCCTTCGGCTTGCTGGCGCGAGCCTCGGCGATGATCCCGGCGAGGGCGTAGCTGAGGTCGTTGAGGCCCTTGTGCGCGATGGCGGAGACCTCGAAGACGCGGTAGCCGCGGGCCTCCAGGTCCGGGCGGATCATGTCCGCGAGGTCCTGGCCGTCGGGGATGTCCACCTTGTTGAGGGCGACGATGCGCGGGCGGTCCTCGAGCCCGCCGTACATCCGCAGCTCCTCCTCGATCATGTCGAGGTCGGAGAGGGGGTCGCGGTCCGACTCCAGCGTGGCGGTGTCCAGGACGTGCACGAGCACGGAGCAGCGCTCCACGTGCCGGAGGAACTCCAGGCCGAGGCCCTTGCCCTGGCTGGCTCCCGGGATGAGTCCGGGGACGTCCGCGATGGTGTAGACGGTGGAGCCCGCGGTGACGACCCCCAGGTTGGGCACCAGGGTCGTGAACGGGTAGTCCGCGATCTTCGGCTTGGCCGCCGAGAGCACGGAGATCAGCGAGGACTTGCCGGCGCTCGGGTAACCGACGAGCGCGACGTCGGCGACGGTCTTGAGCTCCAGGACGATGTCCCGGCTCTCCCCCGGCTCGCCGAGCAGCGCGAAGCCGGGCGCCTTGCGGCGGGCCGAGGCCAGTGCCGCGTTGCCGAGGCCGCCCCGGCCGCCCTGGCCCGCCACGAAGGTGGTGCCCTGACCGACCATGTCGGCGAGGACGTTGCCCGCCTTGTCCAGGACGACGGTGCCGTCCGGCACGGGCAGGACCAGGTCCTGCCCGTCCTTGCCCGAGCGGTTGTCGCCGGCCCCGGGCTGGCCGTTCGTGGCCTTGCGGTGGGGGTGGTGGTGGTACTCGAGCAGAGTGGTCACGGACTGCTCGACGACGAGGATGACGTCGCCGCCGCGTCCGCCGTTGCCTCCGTCGGGGCCGCCGAGCGGCTTGAACTTCTCACGGTGCACGGAGGCCACGCCGTGGCCTCCGTTACCCGCGGCGGCATGCAGCTCGACGCGGTCCACGAAGGTGGTCATGGTGGGGGCCTCCAGGTACTGCGGAAAAATACGGAATTGTCTCTAGACGTAACGCGCCGAGGGCGGACCCGCTTCCCCGGTCGCCCGGGAAAGCTGAGATCCGCCCTCGGAAGGTGCTGAGTCGTTCAGCCGTTGCCTGGATCAGGCAGCGACGGGAACGATGTTCACGACCTTGCGGCCACGGTGGGTACCGAACTCCACCGCACCGGCGGTCAGCGCGAACAGCGTGTCGTCGCCGCCACGGCCGACGCCCGTGCCCGGGTGGAAGTGGGTGCCACGCTGGCGGACCAGGATCTCACCGGCGTTGACGGCCTGACCGCCGAAGCGCTTCACGCCGAGCCGCTGAGCATTGGAATCGCGCCCGTTCCGAGTGGACGATGCGCCCTTCTTGTGTGCCATGTCTCCTCAGTCCCTTACTTCGCAGCCGCGGGGATACCGGTGACCTTGATCGCCGTGTACTGCTGGCGGTGACCCTGGCGGCGGCGGTAACCCGTCTTGTTCTTGTAGCGAAGGATGTCGATCTTCGCGCCCTTGTGGTGGTCCACGACCTCGGCCTGGACCTTGATGCCGTCCAGCACCCACGGGTCGCTGGTCACGGCATCGCCGTCGACAACGAGCAGGGTCGAGAGCTCGACCGTGTCGCCAACCTTGGCGGTGGAAATCTTGTCAACCTCAACGATGTCGCCGACAGCAACCTTGTGCTGGCGACCACCGCTGCGCACGATGGCGTACACGCGGATCTCTCTCTCACTCGGAACGGATCCCCTGATGCCAGCCGCCCGCGCGGGCCGGGGCCCACGACAGTCCGGAAGGATGAGCGGCCTCCCCCGGGGACGGATCACCGGGAGGGATGTGCTCAGGGGGTAGGCGCACAGAAACACGCCGAGGGTCAAGGCTACGGGGCGGGACGCGGGGGGTCAAACCGGGTCCCGCCGGGCCGCTGACGTCCGACCGGCCGCGCGGTGGTGGTAGAACTCGTGCCTGACTCCCGAGAACGCGGACCCGCAGGACGGCGGGACCAGCGGTCCAGGGGCGGGCGGTCCCGCCCGTCCCGGTGTTGGCGGCGCGAACGACGGGGAACGTACTCTGCTCCCTGTCCCGGCCCGCGGCCGGCGCACATCCGTCCCGTGGACACGAACGTCCCACCGTGGGCACGCCGTTACGGGCGGCGCCCCGTACCCGAAGATGGTGACCAGATGCCGGCCGGTTCGATATCCGCATCCGCACGGGAGACGCGTGACCGGCTCCCGTCACTGACCGGCCTGCGCTTCTGGGCAGCGCTGGTCGTCGTCCTCTACCACCTGTCGAGGCAGACGGGAAAGCTTCCCTGGATCAGTGATGCGGCCTGGTACGGGCGCAGCGGCGTGACGTTCTTCTTCGTCCTGTCCGGCTTCGTGCTGGCCTGGACGTACGACGGCAGAGCCGTACCGGCCCGTGTCTTCTTCTGGCGGCGCTTCGCCAGGATCTGGCCGCTCATGGCCGTGTCCGTGGTCGTCTCCACGGTCGTGTGGCACCTGCTGGGCACCCCCGTCTCCCTCAAGGGCGCCGCGGCCACGCTCGGTCTCGTCAACACCTGGGTGCCCGTCCAGGAGTACATCAAGGGCGGCAACCCGGCGGCCTGGTCCCTGAGCGACGAGGCCTGGTTCTACCTGATCTTCCCCGCGCTGCTGGCCCTGCCCCTGCTGCGGTCGGCCCGTGGACGGGTCTGGTGCGTGGTCTTCCTCTGCGCCGCGACGGTCGCCGTGTGGCTGAGCGGTTCGTTCTTCACCGATTCCTCGGTCAGGAGCTGGGCCATCGACTACTTCCCGCCGACCCGCACCCTCCAGTTCGTGCTCGGTGTGGTCGCCGGCCTGGCGCTGAAGCGCGGCTGGCGGCCTCCGGTGGGGCTGCCCGTGGCCATCGCCCTCACCGCCGCCGCCCACATCGCTCTGGTGCCGTGGTCGCGTGCGGTCCCTGACAGCCTCTGGTACAGCCCGTACAGCGCCTCCCAACTGCTCACCGCGCCGCTGTTCGCCCTGCTCGTCGCGGCGGCGGCCACCGCCGACCTCGAAGGGCGCAGAACCGGTCTGGGCGGTCCGTGGATGATCCGGCTCGGACACTGGTCCTTCGCCTGGTACCTCTTCCACGAGATCGTGATCCGGGTCTTCCTCGGGCACCTGGGCCGGCCGGACTCGCAGGCCGGTGTCCTGATGGTCTGGCTGGCCGTACTGGCGATCAGCCTGACCGTCGCGGCGATGGCCTACCAGTGGGTGGAACATCCCATGGAACGTCTCCTGCGCCGCCTCGGACCCGGCGGTGGCGCCGGGGCCCCACGCGCCTCCACCGGGACCGCTCCCGACGCGTCCCCCGCGCGCACCACCCGGGCTCCCTCCGGGAGCTAGGGGTTTTCGTCCGGATCAGGCCGGATCAGGCCGGATCAGGGAGAGGGTCCTGGTGCCGCGCATCGCAAGACCCCCTCACCAGCACCTGCGGGGCACGCCGTCCGGCCTGCGGCGCCTGTCCGCCGCACCGGCGCGGGGCCGCCCCGTGTGCCACGGTCGAAGAGCTGGTGCGGACCGCCGCCGCGCGGCTCCGTATGCTCTCGGCAAGTCCTCGCTCCGGAAGGTAATGACACGTGAACTACAGAGTCCAGCCCACCGCCCAGGTCGACGAGAGCGCCACGATCGGCGACGGCAGCAGCGTCTGGGAGCTGGCACAGATCCGCGAGGGCGCCAGGCTCGGCGAGGGCTGCGTGGTGGGCCGCGGTGCGTACGTGGGCACCGGCGTGCGGATCGGTGACAACGTCAAGCTGCAGAACTACGCCCTGGTGTACGAGCCCGCCGAGCTGGGCGACGGGGTCTTCGTGGGTCCGGCCGTGGTCCTCACCAACGACCACAACCCGCGGTCCGTGGACCCCGAGGGCAAGCAGAAGCGCGGCGGCGACTGGGAGGCCGTGGGCGTGAAGGTCGCCGAGGGCGCTTCCCTCGGCGCACGGTCCGTGTGCGTCGCCCCCGTGCGCGTCGGCCGCTGGGCCATGGTCGCGGCGGGCGCCGTGGTGACCAAGGACGTCCCGGACTTCGCGCTGGTCGTGGGCGTACCGGCCCGCCGGATCGGCTGGGTCGGCCGCAGCGGCGTCAAGCTCGTGGAGCGGGCCGGCGAGCCGGGCGTCTGGGAGTGCCCGCAGACGGGCGCACTGCACGACGAGCGGGACGGCGTCCTGACGGAGCGCCAGGCCTGATGCACTGCTGACGTCCCGGACCCGGCCTCAGTGCGACGAGGCCCGGGCCCGGGACGTCCGTGTGCCGCTGGTCCGCGATCAGCGGCCGAAGAACAGCCGGTCGAAGTCCAGTCGGACGACCGGCCAGTCCCACCTGGTCAGCGCGTGTTCCGAGGCCAGCTTCCCGGCGTTGCGCCAGCTCTCCTCGGACGCGGTGACCGCGCGCACCCGCTCGGCCGCCTCGGCAGGCGTCTCCACCACCCAGTCGGCCGGGTACAGGGTCCTGGGCCCGTGCTCCCTCCCCGCGAAGAACGGCCAGTCGCGGACCACGGGGACGGCGCCGCTGGCGGCCCCTTCCATGAGCCCGACGTGGCAGCCCTCGCGCACCGAGCTGCTGAGGATGACGCCGACGTCCTCCAGCGCTCCGGCGACGTCGTCGGTCGGCCCGAGCTGCACGACCGCTCCCTCCGCCAGGAGCGGCTTGAGGACCTTGTCCAGCTTCCGCGTGTACGCCTTGATGGCGTTGCTCAGCTTGGCCACCTCACCGCCGATGAGGATCAGACGGTAGCGCTCGTCCTGTTCGCGGAGCTGCTTGAGGACGTCCAGGGCCCACAGCGGGTCCTTCGCGATCTGGCCGATGCCGACCAGCCCGAGGTTGAACCGGGTCGACGGGCTCTTCGCACGCCGGAAGCCGGTGAGGTCCATGCCGTTGTCGATGACGTGCGTGCGCGGCGCGTGCTCCCCGCTCAGTCCCGGGATGGTGGCCACGGCGAGGTCGCGCATGTGGTCGGCGACGAAGACCATGTCGTCCACGCGTGAGAAGTCCGTCATGCGGGGCCAGTACGAGAAGGACTCGAAGCTGTGCAGCCGGACGATGATCCTCGTGTCGCCGGGGTCGACCGCGGTGAACAGGGCCGCGGGGTCCTTGCACCAGTCCACGAACACGGTGTCGGCCCAGTCGAGATACGGCCTCAGCTGCTGCTCCGCACTGTGCCCGAAGAGCGGGTCGTCGCCGAGCCGGTAGCCGATGTTCCGTTGCACGGCACCGTTGAGCCGCTTCATGGCCGGGTGTTCGGCCATGTCGAGGAACCGCAGTTCGACGTCCGGATGGGCCTCGTAGTGCGACCTTATGAGGTGCAGGAAGTTCGCGTTGGCGGTGGTGGCTACGAGCAGCCGCAGCGGGCGGTCCTTCGGAGGCTCGGCGGCCGGGGAGATTCGGCCCCTCGGCGCGACCACGGCGCGTGCCGCGACCGACTCCCTGAACGGGGCGGTGAACCCGACCGGGTCCTCGGCCAGGGGGCTGGTGACCTGGTCGACGTGGGCGACGCGGTGGAAGGCCAGCTTCATGGCTTCGAGAAGCACCTTGGACGCCTCGGTCAGCTCGCCGGACGCGTAGTGCCCGTCCGCCACCGCCAGCTGCGCCCCGACGACCTCAGCGAGGTTGTCGGGGGTACGGCCGCTCGTGAGGACCCTGGTCGCCACCCCGTGCAGCAGACGTGCCCTGACGGCCGGGTCGGAGACCTTTCCGGCGGCCGCGCGGGCGGTGACGACCGCACCGGACTGGCGCCCGGACCGCCACATGCCTTCGACGACCTGCTCCGTGGCCGCCTGACGCAGCGTGTCGGGCACACCCGGCGCGGAGACGGCGGCCCGCCAGGCCCGGGCTCCGATCCGGCTCCGCAGGGCGAGCGGCCCGGTGGCCGTGCGCAGCAGGTCCGACGGGAGGCCGCGCAGCCGGCGCCGCAGCCCGTCGGTGGCCGCGGCGACCGGCGTCGGCGCGTGCTCGGACACGGTGGCCCCACCCTGCTCCCGCAGCCGTTCCACGGCCCTGAGGCCGGGGCCGAGTCCGTAGTGGACCTCCGGGGTCCGCCGGGACTGGGCCACGCGCCAGGCGCTGTAGACCGCTCGCTCGTCGAGAGCCACGACCACACCGGCCCGGCGGACGACCGCGCGGGCGGCACGATCCTGCTCGATGTGGAACCAGAGCCGCTCGGCAGCGCTCATCGTGTCCGTCTTGCGCCGCGCCTGCTCGCCGGCCCCGGCGCGGGGGGACACCCTGTGCAGCGTGGTCCAGCCCTGGACCGCCTCCATGTCGGCGGCCTTGAAGCTGCCGACCAGGTGGACCCGGGCGCCGCACTCCAGGTACTTCGCGAGCGCTGTCTCCAACACGGCCGGGCGCGGGTTCGCACTCGTGATCATCACTACGTCGGTCATGCCCCGGCACCTCCGGAAAGAACGGACTGCTGTTCGAGTGCCGCGGCGGAGAGACGCTGCACGGCGGTCGCCATCAGGAGGTCACGGGCGTAGGCACTGCCGTGGGCACGGGCGGCGGCCCGCTGTTCCGGGGTGGCCTCCACCACCATGCGGGCGGCATCGCAGAAGGCGTCGGCGAGCCGGTCCTCGTCCAGCCCACGGGGGCCGGTCCACAGGGGGTTCCCGTCCAGCAGGCGTGAGGCGTCGTGGTCCGCCGCGTGCATGGAGACGATCGGCAGCCCGGACGCCATGCACTCGTAGACCTTGCCCGACGTCATGAACGGGCCACCGATGATGATCAGTACCAGGGCGTCCCACGCGGCGTACACGTCGGCGACCTCGGCCTTGGGCACCGGTCCGCCGACGACCACACCGTCGTCGGCCGCGCTCCGCAGCACGTCGATGTGGCGGTTGGCCTCCCGGTTGGCTCCGGCACCTATGTGGCCGCGTACCTCGAACCGGGCGTCCGCGAGCAGCGGCTCCCGCGAGCGCGCGGTCCGCCAGGCCGCGATGACCGACTCCAGCAGCGGCACGGAGAAGCTGACCGTACCGAGGTGGCCGAAGACAAGGCCCCGTCCGTCGTCGGCCCCGCTCTTGGGCGGCGGAACGCTGTCCCGGTCGTAGCCGTTGCGCACGACGTGGACGCGGTCGGCGTGCTCGGGGTAGCGGGCGCGGTAGTGCTCGGCGATCCGGTCGTTGACCACCCAGAGGGAGAGGGCGTGCTCCAGCACGTCCTCCTCCCAGCGCCCTGCCTCGGAGTCCTTGGGAAACGCCTCGACGCCGTCGATGACGTCCACGGACCAGCCGTCACGGAAGTCCACCGCGTAGGGGACCTGGTGCTCCTCCCACAGGCGCCGGACGGCGGCCAGCTGGACGTACGGCACACAGCTGGCCAGCACGAGATCGGCCGGCCGCTCACGGTGCAGCCGGAGCGCGGCCTCCTCCAGGGTCTCCCGCCATCCGCCGAAGACCGGTTCGGGGAAGCTCTTGAGGGCTTCCTGCCGGAGGGCCTGGACCCAGGGTCCCGGCCGAAGGGCGCGCTCCTCCGAGTACAGACGGATGTCCGTCTCCAGGTCCGCGCGGGCCAGCGGCAGCTCCACCACCTTGACGTGCTGGTCCACCGACTCCGAGAGCGTGTGGTCCACTCCGGAGTCCCGGAGCCAGGACTCCTCCGCGATCGTCACCACCGTGACGTCCCATCCCACCGCCGCGAACTGGTTCGCGGTCTCCCGCATCCGGTACGCGGAGCTCTTCGCAGCGGGGGGGAACCCGATCGCGAAGTACAGCAGGTGCGGACGCGGTCCACTGCGCTCGTTCTTGCCTGGCACTTCTGTCATTCCTGTTCTGCTGAGGATCGGGTGGGGCGTACGGCACCTCGCGGAGCCGGTTCCGACGGGCTTGCCCTCATGCCGGTACCGGCAGCCCGTGCCTGAGGCACCAACCCGCCCAGGCGGATTCGACCATGGCCCGCACGTCGTGCCGGGCCGACCAGTCCAGTTCCCGGCGGATGGCGTCCGCGGAGGCCACCACCCGGGCCGGGTCGCCGGGCCTGCGGGCCTCGGTGACCGGGGCGAGACCGGTGCGGCCGGTGACATCGAGGATGACGTCGATCATCTCGGTGACCGAGGCCCCCTTGCCCGTGCCGACGTTCAGGACCAGCCGGGCTGCCGGGTCCCGCTCCAGACGGCGGGCGGCCTCGACGTGCGCCGACGCGATGTCCTCGACGTGGATGTAGTCGCGGACGCAGGTGCCGTCCGGCGTCGGGTAGTCGTCGCCGAAGACACGTGGCGCCTCGTTGCCGGTGAGCCGTTCGAACACCATCGGGACCAGGTTGAACACGCCCTCGTCCGCGAGCTCCGCCGAAGCTGCGCCCGCCACGTTGAAGTAGCGCAACGACGCGGTCGCCATGCCGTGGGCGCTGCCGGCCGCGGCGACCATCCGCTCACCGGCCAGCTTCGTCTCGCCGTACGGGCTCAGCGGCCGGCACGGGGTCTCCTCCGTGACCAGGTCGACGTCGGGCATCCCGTAGACGGACGCCGACGAGGAGAAGAGGAAGCGCGGGACACCCGCGGCGGCGGCCGCGTCCAGCAGGACGCGCAGTCCCTCGACGTTCTCACGGTAGTAGTGGAGCGGACGTGCGACGGACTCCGCGACCTGCTTCTTGCCGGCGAGGTGCACGATGCCCGTCACCGCGTACTCGGCCAGCACACGTTCGAGCAGGCCCCCGTCGAGGACCGAGCCGACCACCAGCGGCACGTCCTGCGGCAGCCGCTCGGCCCTGCCCGTGCTGAGGTCGTCGAGAACGACGACGGACTCGCGTCCGGCCATCTCCCGGACCACGTGGGATCCGATGTAGCCGGCTCCGCCGGTGATCAGCCAGGTCATGACGGATCAGCCGCCGATGACGACTCGGCGCACACCGGCCCAGTTGGCCGGGTCGGTCGTACGGCGCCCGTCGACCAGCACCCGCACGTCCGGGAGGTCGGAGGCGGCCAGCTCGCGGTACTCGGCGTGGTCCGCCTGGAGGATCGCGGCGGTGACGGCCTGGCCCTCGTGCGGCACGAGTCCGTGCGCGGCCAACTCCTCCGCCGTGTACATGGGGTCCGAGACGAACGGCACGGCGCCCCGCGCCTTGAGGGCCTGCACGACTCCGAAGACGCCCGAGAAGGCCGTCTCCTTCACGCCACCGCGGTAGGCCGCGCCCAGCACCAGGACACCGGCGCCGTCCAGGTCGCCGTAGGCGGCGGCCAGCAGGTCGACGGAGTACTCGGGCATCGCTGCGTTCGCCTCACGGGCGGAGCGCACGACGGTGGCCTCGGGGTCGTTCCACAGGTACATCCGCGGGTAGATCGGGATGCAGTGCCCGCCGACCGCGATGCCCGGCTGGTGGATGTGGCTGTACGGCTGGCTGTTGCAGGCCTCGATGACCTTCTTGACGTCGATGCCGTTCTTGTCGGCGAACCGGGCGAACTGGTTGGCCAGGCCGATGTTGACGTCGCGGTAGGTGGTCTCGGCGAGCTTGGCGAGCTCGGAGGCCTCGGCGGTACCGAGGTCCCAGACGCCGTTGGGGCGCGGCAGGTCGTCGCGGTCGTCGAAGTCGAGCACGGCCTCGTAGAACTCCACACCGCGCTGCGAGGACGCCTCGTCGATGCCTCCGACCAGCTTGGGGTAGCGGCGCAGGTCGGCGAAGACACGGCCGGTCAGGACACGCTCAGGGGAGAAGACGAGGTGGAAGTCGCGTCCCGGGGTGAGGCCCGAACCCTCGGCGAGCATCGGGGCCCAGCGGGTGCGCGTGGTGCCCACCGGCAGGGTCGTCTCGTAGCTGACGAGAGTGCCCGGCTTCAGGCCGGCCGCGATGGCCTTCGTCGCCGCGTCCATCCAGCCGAAGTCCGGGGTGCCCTCGGCGTCCACGAACAGCGGCACGACGACCACGACGGCGTCGGACGCCGCGACCGCGGCCGTGGTGTCCGTCGTCGCGGAGAGCAGACCCGCGCCCACGGTCTCCTTGAGCTTGACGTCCAGGTCGTGCTCGCCGGGGAACGGCTCGGTAGCCGCGTTGACCAGCTCGACGACCTTCTCATTGACATCCGCGCCGACGACCTTGTGGCCCTTGGCGGCGAACTGCACGGCGAGCGGAAGGCCGATCTTGCCGAGCGCGACTACACAGATGTTCATCGGGTTACTTTCCTCTTCAGCCTGGACAGCAGGTGGCGCAGCCGCTTGCCCGCACCAGGAGCGATCTCCCACAGGGGAGCCGTCGTGATCACGAGCCGGCCCTTGGGGTTCCGGTTCGCCGCCACCCGGTACGGGACGGCCTGCCGCCAGCGGCGCGCCAGGGGCAGCGGCATGCCGCCGGTCTTCAACGGGATTTCGTACGTCGAGCCTGCCACGTCCACGTACACGCGGACGCCCAGCTTGGCCTTCACGGCCTGGATGGGGATCCGGGCACGCACCGTCGTCGCCCGGCCGTCGTCGGCCACCTGGCGGCCGGCCTCTCCCGCCGGGGGAGGGATCTCGTGGCCGGCAGGGAGACGGCGGGCGCCCGGCTTGTCCGCCGACTTCGGCATGGCGCCCGTGGCCAGACGTACGGTCAGGGACCCCGTGTCGCCCAGGACTCCGACCCGCGCCGTGAGGGCGAGGGACAGGTCGTCGCCGGCCTGGTTCCATTCGGCGGCCACGAGCTCGGTCCCCTGCGCCAGCCGCCCGGGAACCGCTTCGCCGACCAGTTCGTAGACCCGGTCGGGCAGGGTGCCGTCCCGGAATCCGGGGTACATGGCGAAGGCCCGGCCGTCCTCGAGGTGGAAGGGCGGAGCGCCGTGCTCCGCCTCTTCGGCGAGGGCACGGACGAGTACGTCGACGGCACCGGCCTGCGCCAGGCAGATGCGTACACGGCGCTTGACGTCCAGGGAGTCCCTGAGCTCGTCGGTGAGGTACTCGTCCGCGAGCGCGGCGACGCCCTCGCAGACCTCCTGCCGGGTCGCGGCGTCCAGGTCGAGGAAGTCGTCCTGGACGAGTTTGGCCAGCTCCCAGGTGAAGTGCCGTTCGAGGAGCGCGTCCCGGTCGGGTCCGGCCGGCACCAGCGAGGCGGCGTGCTTCATGATCGCGCCGGTGCAGCGCAGCCTGGCGAGGTGGTTGGCCCGGTACGTGATGTTGCTGGCGTCGCCGCGCTTCACCGCGTAGTAGAAGGTGTAGTCGGAGAGCACCGAGATCTTGCGGGCCCGGACGCACGCCTCGATGGTGAAGGGCTGGTCGCTGCCGACCGGGAGGTCCTCCGGGAAGCGCAGCCCGTGCTTCTCGATCAGGTCACGGCGGAACAGCTTGGTGTTCGCCAGAGTGAAGGGCAGGCTCGACCGGAAGAGGCTGACGTCCGGGTCGTTCTTCTTGTACAGCTTCTGGTGTACGTACCGGCCGTTGGTCCCGACCATCTTGCCGACGACCACGTCGGAATCGTGCTCGTCCGCGTAGGCCACCATCCGCTCCAGGGCTTCCTCGCCCAGGTAGTCGTCGGAGCCTATGAAGTACACGAACCGGCCCGTGGCCACGTCCAGGGCCCTGTTGCTGGGGGCCGCGGGGCCACCCGAATTGGCCTGGTGGATGACCTTGACCGTACCGGGGTACCGCTCGGCGAAGCGGTCGAGCTCGGCGCCGCTCTCGTCCGTCGACCCGTCGTCGACCGCGACGACCTCGAGGCGGTCGATGCCGATGCTCTGACCGACGAGGGAGTTCAGGCACTCCGTCAGATAGGGCATCGTGTTGTAGACAGCGACGACCACACTGACGTCGGGACTTCCGGTCATGCCACCCCCCTGACGGTCCGAACGGCGTCCTTGCCGGGGGCACCGTCCCCGAGTGTGCGTACGTACACCGCGTCGAGCACCTCCGCCTGCGCCTCCCAGGTCCACTCCTGGAGCAGCCCCTCGGAGTTGTAGGCGTCACGGTACTTCTCGGGGTCGGCGAGCACGACCTTCACGGCACGGACGTAGTCCGACACGTCCTCGGCGGTGAACACCTCGCCCTGTCCGGTCCTCGTGGCCATCTCGCCCATGGTCTTGACGTCGCTGACGACGAGCGGGAGGCGTGCGTGCGAGTACTCGAAGAACTTGGTGATCAGTGCGATCTCGTGATTCGGCCAGTGATGGATCGGGATGACACCGATATCGGCCGAGGAGAGATAGGGCACGACCTGGTAGTGCGGCACGTACGGCACGATGTGCAGCCTGTCCGCCACGCCCAGTTCCTCGGCACGGGCCGTCAGCTGCCTCATGAGTTCCGACGTCTCCCGGAGCACCACGAACGCGACGTGCACACCGGGCAGTTGCGGCATCGACTCGACCATGATGTCGAGACCGCGCTGCACGGCTGCGGATCCGCTGTACACGGTGAGCGGGACGTCCGGACCGATTCCGCAGAGTTCACGCAGGTCGGGAACGGGCTCGGCGGCCTCCTCGGGGGAGATCTCCGCGTAGGGCGCGTTCAGCACCACGTCCGGCTTCGACTTCAGCCCGTGCCGCTCGGCCAGCATGTCGGCGAGCGTCTCGGAGACCGTCACCACCGAATCGGCGTACTGCGAGAACTCCCTCTCGTACGCGCACTGCGCGACGTGCCACCGGGGGTGCGCGTGCCACGGCTTGATGCCCGGCAGGTACTCGTGGGCGTCCCAGACGAGTTTCACGTCGCGGCCCCGGGCCGACGCCCGCAGCTTGGCGCGCGCGCCCACGCCGAGCATCCTGAAGTCGTTGGCGTGGATCAGGTCCGGCTCGAGGGAGTCGATGACCTTGCCGTAGGCCAGTTCCATGTCCCACAGCGCCGGGTCGAGCCGGCGCCAGGACCGGTCCCCCATGGTGCGCTGCCAGAACGCGGTCGTGAACCGGTCGAGAGGTGACGTCATGTCCTTGCGGCGCTGTTCCAGGGCCGCCGTACGACCGGCTCGCACGCCCACCCACTTGCTCATCGCCTTGGAGAGCAGACGGGGCGGCAGCAGCCGGAGCCTGCCCACGGCCGACTTCCTGCGCCCCGCTTCGATGAGCTGGATGTTCAGCTCGGTGCGCCAGGCCTTCATCCGCTGCTTGCGGTAGGCGGCCAGCGGGCCGGGCTTGTAGGCGAGCGGCGACCTCAGAACGGCACGGCGGTACTCGTGGCGCCTGCGGTGCAGGGGGGACGGGACGTACAGCAGACGCACCTCGGCATCGCCGATCTGCCAGCTCTGCTGCTTCTTGGTCGGTGACTTGCCCAGGAGCACGACGTCCCAGCCGGCCGCGGCCGCCGAACGCGCCTCCTTCTGGACACGCGAGTCACCGTTCACGCCGTTGTCGACGAGCATGACGATCTTCCCGCGGGATGCGCGCCGTGCCCCCTCCACCGAACTCTCAACCGCCATGATGAGCGGACTCTCCTGTCTCGAGATCAACCGTCCGACCGCTCCGGGCCGATTCCAGAACCGAAGCCGCCACCTCGACGGTACGCAACCCCTGCCGCAATGTGCAGATATCGGCCGACTCGCCCAGCACCGCGTCCCTGAAGAGCTCGTGCTCGACGAGCAGCGGCTCGCGCTTCGGGATGGCGTAGCGGATCATGTCGCCCTCGGAGACACCGCGGAACGCCCGCAGCGCCTCCCACTCGGTGGTGACGGCGGCGTTGGAGTGGAAGGTGAGGTCGGCGGTCAGGGTGTCGGCGATGTAGCAGCCGCGCTCGCCGGTGACGGAGGTGAACCGCTCCTTGAGCGGGCTCAGCCAGTTGACCAGGTGGTTGACCATGGTGCCGTCGGAGAGCTTGCCCACGGCGGAGACCATGTCCTCGTGCGGGCGCCCCGACTTGGAGACCGTGTGGGCGGCGATCGAGGCGTACGTCCGGCCGGTCACCCAGCCCGTCAGGTCGATGTCGTGCGTGGCGAGGTCCTTGACCACACCGACGTCCGCGATGCGGTGCGGGAAGGGCCCCTGACGGCGGGTGACGACCTGGAACACCTCGCCGAGCTCACCGGCCTCCAGACGGCTGCGCAGAGAACGCAGCGCCGGGTTGCAGCGCTCGATGTGGCCGACGCCGGCCACCAGCCCGCGCGACTCGAAGGCGTCGACGAGGCGTCGGGCGCCTTCGACGGTGTCCGCGAGCGGCTTCTCGATCAGGGCGCAGACGCCCGCGTCTGCGAGCTGGAGGCCGACCTCCTCGTGGAGGGCGGTCGGGCAGGCCACGACCGCGTAGTCGACGCCGAGCGCGATGAGTTCCTCGACGGTGGACAGGACGGGGGCGCCCTGCGCCCAGCCGTTCTTGTCGCCCATCGGGTCGACGACGCCGACGAGGTCCACGCCCTCGAGTCCGGCCAGGACACGGGCGTGGTTGCGCCCCATGGAGCCGAGGCCGATGAGTCCGGCCCTCAGTACGGCGGCGCTCACAGGCTCTCCCCCAGTGCGTTCACGGCGTTGACGATGCGCTCGAGGTCGCCCTCGCCGAGCGACGGATGGACGGGGAGCGAGACGACCTCGGCGGCCGCCCGCTCGGTCTCGGGCAGGTCCCAGTTCCGGCCGGCCTTCTGGTCCGGCTCCCAGTACGGCTTGAGCCGGTGGATCGGGGTCGGGTAGTAGACGGCGTTGCCGATCCCGGCCTCGGTGAGCTTCGCCATCGCGGCCTCGCGGTCGCCCCGCACCCGGATCGTGTACTGGTGGTAGACGTGACGGGCGCCCTCGGCGACCGGCGGCGTCGTGACGTTCGGGGCGGTGATGTGCGCGTCGAGGTACGCGGCGTTGGCGCGGCGCTGCTCGGTCCAGCCGCCGACCTTGGAGAGCTGGACGCGGCCGACGGCTGCGGCCACGTCGGTCATGCGCATGTTGGCGCCGACGATCTCGTTGGCGTAGCGCTGCTCCATGCCCTGGTTGCGCAGGAGGCGCAGGGTGCGGGCGAGTTCGGCGTCCGCCGTCGTGACCATGCCGCCCTCGAGGGCGTGCATGTTCTTCGTCGGGTAGAAGCTGAACGTCCCGCCCTCGCCGAAGGCTCCGACGGGCGTGCCGTTCAGTGCGGCGGCGTGGGCCTGGCAGGCGTCCTCGACGACGGCGAGTTTGTGCTTCCGGGCGATGGGCATGAGCTTGTCCATGGCGGCCGGGTGACCGTAGAGGTGTACCGGCATGATCGCGGCGGTACGCGGCGTGACGGCCGCCTCGACGGCGGCGGGGTCCAGCCCGTAGCTGCCGGGCTCGATGTCGGCGAACACCACGTCGGCGCCCACAAGCCGGACGGCGTTGGCGGAGGCCGCGAAGGAGAAGGACGGGACGATCACCTCGTCGCCCGGGCCGATGCCCAGGGCGAGCAGAAGCATGTGCAGTGCGGAGGTACCGGAGTTGACGGCGACGCAGTGACGGCCGTCGACCAGCTCGGAGAAGCCCTCCTCGAAGGCGGCCACCTCCGGGCCCTGCACGACGCGACCGCTGCGCAGCACACGTACGGCGGCCTCGATCTCCTCTTCACCGATCACCGGGCGGGCAGCAGGGATGGGCTGCTCGTTGATGCTCGTCATGGACGTCCTCCTTGAACACCGCAAGAGCTCTTCACAGGCAGAGATCTGAGGTGCGGGACGTCTCGCCGAGGCCGCGCGCCACCCCACCGGCAATTAGCCGACGCCCTACCGAGGAAACAGGACCCGGCCGAACCCGGACCAGGTCGGTAACTGTCCGTGATTCCCTCGCGGGAACTTCACATTCAGCGACCGCCGTCACATTATCAGGGATTTCTTAGGTCATTTCAGGCCCGTTAACCGGCCCCTGCATCAGTTCAGAAACAAAGCACGTGTCCCGCCCCGAAAGCTCCGGGGCGGGACACGAATCGATGAACAACCGATTACGGAATGCTCATTCGGCGGCCGGACCGGCCTCTGCCGACGAGGCCGAACTCGTCACCGAACGCGACGACTTCTCGGCTGCGACGGTCTTCTTCGCCGCTGCCTTCTTGGTCGTCGTCTTCTTCGCCGCGGTCTTCTTGGCGGCGGTCTTCTTCGCCGCCGTCTTCTTGGTCGCCGCCTTCTTGGCGGTGGCCTTCTTCGCGGTCTTCCGTGCCGCGGCCTTCTTGGCCGGTGCCTCCGCCTCATCGGCGGCGTCCGCCTCGGGCGCGTCGTCGGACGGGGTGTCCGCCACGACCACGGCAGCCGCCTCCTCGGCTCCGGCGGGCGATCCGGCCGGAGCGGTGACCTTGCGGGTCACCCGGCGACGGGCGCGCGGCGGGGCCGCGGGCGCCGGCTCCTCGGCCACCGTGACCTCGGCCTCGGCCGGTGCCGGGGCGGCGGGCGCCTCCACGACCGGGTCCTCGGCCGCGACGGGCTCCGCCGCGGGCTCGGCGGGCCGGACCGGCGGCGCCACGTCGGCCGCCTTGGGCGAACCCGCCGGGGCGGTCGCCTTCCGGGTCGCCCTCCGGCGTGCACGTGCCGGAGGTGCGGCATCGGCCTCGGGGGCGGCGGACGCCTCCGCCCCGGTCTCGGCGGGCTGCTCCGCGGCCTGCGGCTCGGCCTGCGCCGGGGACGCGGGCGCGGGCTCCTCCGCCACCGGCGCGGGCGCGCCGGCCGGAGCCGTGGCCTTACGGGTCGCACGGCGGCGTCCACGGCCGCGCGAGGCCGCTGCCTCGGCCTCGGCCGGGCTGCTGTAGAGCTCCTCGTCGGCGACGAACTCCGGCTCGGGCAGCGCGACCGGCGCGGCGACCTCGGCGGCCACCTCGGCCTCGGTCTCGGCCTCGTGCTGCTCGGCCTGCTCGTGGTCGTGAGCGTGCTCGTGGTCGTGGTCGTGTCCGGCACCACCACGGCCGCGCTTCTTCGAGCGCTTGCCGCCACCACCGGCGGAGGTGGGCTGCTCCATGTGGACGATCACGCCACGACCGTTGCAGTGGACGCAGGTCTCGGAGAAGGACTCCAGCAGACCCTGGCCCACCCGCTTGCGGGTCATCTGGACCAGACCCAGGGACGTGACCTCGGCGACCTGGTGCTTCGTACGGTCCCGGCCCAGGCACTCCAGCAGGCGCCTCAGGACCAGGTCCCGGTTGGACTCGAGCACCATGTCGATGAAGTCGACGACCACGATGCCGCCGAGGTCGCGCAGCCGCAGCTGGCGCACGATCTCCTCGGCCGCCTCCAGGTTGTTCTTGGTGACGGTCTCCTCGAGGTTCCCGCCCTGGCCCGTGAACTTCCCGGTGTTGACGTCGACGACGACCATCGCCTCGGTCTTGTCGATCACCAGCGAACCACCGCTCGGCAGGTAGACCTTGCGGTCCAGTGCCTTCATCAGCTGCTCGTCGATGCGGTACGTCGCGAAGACGTCGACCTCGGAGGTCCACCGCGACAGCCGGTCCGCCAGGTCCGGGGCGACGTGCGAGACATAGCCGTGGATGGTCTCCCAGGCGTCGTCACCGCTGACGATGACCTTGGAGAAGTCCTCGTTGAAGATGTCCCGGACGACCCGGACGGTCATGTCCGGCTCGCCGTAGAGCAGGGTCGGCGCGTTGGAGCTGCTGGTGCTCTTCGCCTTCTTCTGGATGTCCTCCCACTGCTGCTGCAGCCGCTCGACGTCACGGCGCAGCTCGTCCTCGCTCGCACCCTCGGCGGCGGTGCGCACGATGACGCCCGCGTCCTCGGGAACGATCTTCTTGAGGATGCTCTTCAGCCGGGCGCGCTCGGTGTCGGGCAGCTTGCGGCTGATGCCGGTCATCGAGCCCTCGGGCACGTAGACCAGGTACCGGCCGGGCAGCGAGACCTGACTGGTCAGACGGGCGCCCTTGTGGCCGATCGGGTCCTTCGTCACCTGGACGAGGACGGACTGGCCGGACTTCAGCGCGGTCTCGATACGGCGCGGCCCGTGGGCCATGCCGAGCGCCTCGAAGTTGACCTCACCGGCGTACAGCACCGCGTTGCGGCCCTTGCCGATGTCGACGAAGGCGGCCTCCATGGACGGCAGGACGTTCTGCACCTTGCCCAGGTAGACGTTGCCGACGTAACTGGTGGCCTGCTCCTTGTTGACGTAGTGCTCGACGAGCACGTTGTCCTCGAGGACGCCGATCTGGGTGCGCTCGCCGCTCTGGCGGACGACCATGACGCGCTCGACAGCCTCGCGGCGGGCCAGGAACTCCGCCTCGGTGATGATCGGCACACGGCGGCGGCCCTGCTCGCGTCCCTCACGGCGACGCTGCTTCTTGGCCTCCATCCGGGTCGAGCCCTTGATGGACTGGACCTCGTCGAAGCCGGTGCCGGGCTCGCGCTCGGCCTCCTTCTTGCGCGGCTCACGGACCTTGACGACCGTCCGCTCGGGGTCGTCGGCACCCGCGCCGGTGTCCTCACCCGAGGAGTCCCCGCTACGGCGCCGACGGCGACGGCGACGGCGGCTGCTGCTGGACCCGGAGGAGGACTCGTGCTCCTCCTCGTCCTCTTCCTCCTGCGCGTGCTGCTCGTCCTCGCCGCGGTCCGGGGAAGCCTCGTCCTGCTGCTCGGTGTCGTCCGCGTCGCCGGCCTCGCCACGGCGACGGCGACGGCCGCCACGGCGGCGGCGGCGCGAGGGCCGGTCCCCGTACTCCTCCGACTCGTCGCCCTCGTGCTCGGCGTCCGTCTCCGGTTCGGCCTCCTCCTCGGCGGCGGGCGCCGGGGCGGCCTGCTCGGCGGGGAGGGTGACGGGGGTCGCGGCCGGTTCGGTCTCGACCGCCTCACCCCGGCGACGGCGGCGGCGGCGCGAACCGCCCTGCGACGCCTCCGCGGGAGCGGCCTCGGCGGCCTGCTCGGCGGCGGGCGTGCGCTGGGCCCTCTCCTCGCGCTCCTCGCTCTCTTCGTACGCCGGTGCGGCGCCCGCGGCGGCGGCCGCGGCAGCGGCGGTCTCCGGGGTCTGGAACATCGGCTCGGCGAAGACCGGCGCCTGGAACACCGCCACGGCGGGACGGGCCGCGCGACGCCCCTTACGGGCGGGCTCCTCCGTCCTGCCGGTGAATTCGGGGCTGCCCGCGCCGGCGGTGGCGCGACGGCGCTGACGGCCGCGCGGCGCGGCCTCCTCGACCTGTTCGGTCTCGGTGGCCAGTTCCTCGGCGACGGCCGCGGGAAGGCTCTCGGCCTGCTCGGCCGCGGCCTCGGCGACGTCCTCGACGGACTGAGGGCTGCCGGCCGGGGCGCTCGCCTTGCGGGAGGCGCGGCGGCGGGTACGGGCGGGCGGCGCGGCCTCGGCGGCGGGAGCCTCGTCGGCCTCCGGAGCCGGTACCGGCTCGGCCGCGGACTCCGCGACGACGGCCGGGGCGGCACCGCCGTCCGCCGCTGCCTGCGGCGCACCGGCGGGCGCGGACGCGCGGCGCCTGGTCCGCCCACGGGGCGCGGCGGCGGGCTCCTCGGCGGGGGCGGCCTCCACGACGGCCTCAGGGGCCTTCACGGGCTCGGCCGGGGTGTCCTGGGCAGCGGGCTCAGCCGTCTGCGGGGCGCCGGCGGGAGAGGTCGCCTTGCGCACCGCACGGCGACGGCCACGAGGGGCCTCCGCCACGGGCGGCTCCTCGGTCTCCTCCTCGACGGCCTCCGGCGCGGTCTCGGCGACCGCCTCCACGACCTCGGCGGCCTGCGGCGCACCCGCCGGAGCGGTCGCCTTGCGGACAGCCCGACGACGCGGACGCGCCGGAGGAGCGGCCTCGGCCGCCGGCTCCGGGGTCACCGCGGGCGCGGCCGTCTCGGCCTGCGCGGTCTCGGCGACCTCCTCCACCACCTCGGCGGCCTGCGGCGCACCCGCCGGAGCGGTCGCCTTGCGGACAGCCCGACGACGCGGACGCGCCGGAGGAGCGGCCTCGGCCGCCGGCTCC